>JACDGB010000403.1 GCA_013815485.1 Rubrobacter sp. | reverse complement strand
CCACACGTAGGACTGGTTGGTCCCCATGTCCTCATGCACGAGAGGCGCGTCTTCTTTCAGCGCGTCCTCCATGTTCAGGACCACTTCGAGCGGCTCGTAGTCCACCACTATGAATTCCAGGGCGTCCTGGGCCGTGTAGCGGTCGCTGGCGATCACCACGGCGACAGCGTCGCCCATGAAGTTCGCTTCGTCCTTCGCCAGGGGCCAGTGATCCGGCATCTTGATATCTTCGGTAACCGGCCAGGCGCAGGGCATGGGCGCTTTCCATAACTCCGCCAGGTCGTTGCCCGTGAAGGCCGCCACGACGCCAGGCTGCTCCAGGGCGTCCGAGACGTCTAGGTGGGTGATCTTAGCGTGTGCGAAGGGGCTGCGGAGCACGGACATGTGCAGCATCCCCGGTAGCTTGATGTTGTCCGTCCAGTTGGCCCGCCCCGTTACGAGGGCCGGGTCTTCCTTGCGCGGTACGCCGCCTCCGACGTAGCGTTCCGGTGCTTCGGTCACTCCGGTGCCTCGCTTTCTAGCTCGTTTGTCCGGCGGCTTGCTGGACGGACTTGATGATGTTCTCGTAGCCCGTGCAGCGGCAGTAGTTGCCTTCGAGCCCTTCCCGGATCTCATCTTCCGTCGGGTCCGGGTTCTCCTTGAGAAGGCTGATGGAGGCCATGATCATGCCGGGCGTGCAATACCCGCACTGAAGACCGTGGTTCTCGTGGAACGCCGTCTGCATGGGATGCCAGTTCCCATTCTCCGCGATTCCTTGCACCGTGACGATCTCAGACCCATCCGCCTGCACCGCGAACATGGTGCATGACTTGACGGACTCCCCATCCAACAGTATCGTACACGCTCCGCAGTTGGAGGTGTTGCACCCGACCATGGTCCCGGTCAGGTTCACGACCTCACGCAGATAGTGGACCAGGAGCATCCTGGGCTCGACCTCGTGCTCGAAGTCGCGCCCGTTTACCTTGACGCTTACCTTTCGCAACCCTTTCCTCCTCTCCCTCGACGGCCCGCCTTTCTGGCGGGAAACCGTTTGCTTTCGCCTAGCATCCTCTTGCTTGCGGCGGGAGCGCCGTCATCTAAATTACAGGACAGGACTCCTCTGCCGATCAAAGCATCCCTATGCAGCCCCTTTCCGCTCTTTTTCGTGGAATGCATGGCAGTGTAGCACAGGTGCTTTTCACCGCGCATCCCGCCCGCAAGAGCCCGGTTGGCGTCGTTTATCTCCATCATCCGGCCACCTCGTCGGGGAGGGAAGGAAGCTCGTTGTAGGGCCGGTAGCGTCCCGGATGGAAGAACGCCTCAACGCTCTCTATCGGGGCGTCGCCTGCGACGCGGGCGACGCGCTCAATCCGGAGCAACGGCACGCCCGCGCCTATCTCCAGCAAACCCGCCACGTCCTCCGGCGCGGCTGCCGCTCCGATCCACTGGTGCGCCCGCTCCACCTTCAAACCAACGGTCTCCTCGAAGAGCCTGCTCAAAGAGACAGCCCCATAATCCGCGTCCCGCAACTCGGGGAACCTAGAAACCGGTAGATACGAGTCGCAAACGAAGATCGGAAGCTCGTCCGCCAGCCGCAGCCGCCGCACGTACAATACCGGCTCCCCCTTCTCGACCGAAAGCCGCGACGCGACCTCCCCGCCCGCTCCTCCCGCGCGACGAGACGCGCCCCCGGCCTGTAACCCCAGCGTTCTATCTCCTCTGAGAAGCTGTGTAAGTAAGCTAAATTAGACCAGAGCCTCGGGGTATCCAGAAACGTTCCCCGTCCCGGCTCTCGGCGCACCAACCCCTGCCGCCGAAGCTCATCCAACGCCCGCCGCGCCGTGGTCCGGCTTACGCCGTGATCCCTCACCAAGTCAGCCTCGCTCGGCAACCGATCCCCCACGCCGATGTCCCCGGATTCTATCCGGACCCTCAAAACCCGCAGTAGCTGCTGGTACAGCGTCCCCGCGCTGGACCGCGACAATGGCTTCATGGCGACATTTGTAGTATCAAAGCATTGTTGTGTCAAGCCTTGCGATGGACCGTTCGCCCATGCGCCAGACCCGCCAATCGTGATACAAAGCGCATTCTTCTCGTACAATCGCCGCGTCCGGTGGGTTCGAGTTGCGCGGCATGAGGGGAGACTGTTGAATTGTAACAACAGTTTTTCGGAAGGGGGTAATGTAGAGAGAAACAGAGCGTTGCGGAGGGGAATTTCCAAGCTTGTGTCCGGCGGTGGGCCGGTTCGCATAGGGTGAACAGAGAGGGAAAGGAGAGTGGTCGTTTAGTGGACACTTCTAGGATGTTCGAGTTTCCGATAAAGGAGTTCTTCAAGCAGCCGAGGTCGCTTCTTGGGGCCGGGGCGTATGAGAACGGCGGTCCCGAGGCGGCGGCGATGGGCCTCAAGCATGTGCTCTTCGTGACGTCGGGGTTGCGGGGAACCGGGATCATTGACGAGTGCAAGACCAATTTCGAGAACGCTGGCGTCTCGGTGACGGTCTATGACAAGGTCGAGTCGAACCCGAAGGATTACAACGTCATGGACGCATACAAGGCGTTCAGCGAAGGTGGGTGCGACGGGTTCGTATCCATCGGCGGTGGGTCCTCGCATGACACGACGAAGGGGGCTCGCGTCGTCGCGGCGCACGATGGGCGGAACGTCAACGAGTTCCAGGCCCTGAACGCCTCCGAGACGCTGGACAACCCGGCGCACATCGCGATCAACACGACCGTCGGGACGGGTTCGGAGACGACGCCGT
>JACDGB010000402.1 GCA_013815485.1 Rubrobacter sp. | reverse complement strand
TTGAGGCCATTGACCGGGCGAACGAGCGCATCTACCTCACCCACGCCTACTTCATCCCCGACCGTGCGATGCGGGCCGGGCTCATCGAGGCGGTCGGGCGGGGCGTTGACGTGCAGGTACTTCTCCCTGAGGACTCCAACCACGTCACCGCCGATTGGCTTGCGCGGCGTCATTTCTGGGATTTGCTGGAGGCGGGGGTCAGGATCTTCCGCTACCGGCACATCATGATCCACTCCAAAACCGCCACCATTGACGGCGTCTGGTCCACCGTCGGGACGGCCAACATTGACCGCTACAGCCTGCTCGGCAACTACGAGACCAACGTGGAGGTTTACAGCGAACCGCTCGCCGCCCAGATGGAGCGAATGTTCGAGCTAGACAAGACCAATGCGTCGGAGATCACGCTGGAGGAGTGGAAAAACCGCCCCCTGCCCGCCAAGGTCGTCGAGCGGATACTCGCCTCTCTCAGCCCGCTCGTCTAGCGCGAACTCTGCCTTCTCCAAAGCGCGGACGACACGACTGTATAATGTCCTGCAAGGATTCTTTGCCGATCTTTCGGGGATGAAGGGAAGGTTTGTTTGGCGCGCTGGCTGTTTCAGGAGCCGGATAAAGATGTCGTCTCGGAGCTTGTACGGGCGGCGGAGGTGGACGAGCTTTGCGCCCGCGTTCTCGCCAACCGGAACGTCGCGCCCGAAGACGCAGCGGGTTTCCTCGCTCCTTCTCTAAAAACCATCGGCGCGCCGGAGGAGGAGCCGTGGGGAGTGGCGGCTCGCCGGGTGGTGAAGGCTATTAAGGATGGAGAGCGGATCGGGGTCTTCGGAGACTACGATACCGACGGCATCACCTCGGCGGCGGTCCTTTTCCTCGCGCTCTCTCACTACACGGACAACCTGACCGTCAAGCTGCCGACGCGCCAGTCCGGTTACAGTCTGCTGGAGCCCTACGTCCGCGACCTCTTCGCCGAAGGCGTTAATCTCCTCGTCACCGCCGACTGCGGTATCTCGAACCGGCGCGAGGTTGCTTTGGCTAAGGAGCTTGGGATGGATGTGATCGTCACGGACCACCACATCCCACCGGAGGAACCGCCAGAATCTCCACCCGCAGTCGCCGTCCTCGACCCGAAGCTCTGGGACCCGAATGACCCTCTGGCTGGCGTCGGGGTGGCGTGGAAGTTTGCGTGGGCGGTCGCCCGCGAGATGGGAGATCCGGACGGCAAAAAGCGCATCGGACGGTTGCTTGACCTCGTCTCCGTCGGGACTATCGTGGACATCGCCCCGATGGTCGGGGACAACCGCGCACTCGCCTCGATGGGTTTGCGGCACATCAACCGGACGCTGGCTGCGGGCGGGGCGCGGCCGGGGATCGCCGCATTAGTGAAGGTGGCCGGGGTGAGGGGTGAGTTGGACGAGGGGGATTTGGGGTGGAAGATCGGGCCTCGCATCAACTCCATCGGACGGATCAAAGACCCCCGCCCGGCCCTGGATATGCTCCTCACGGATGATCCCAAGAAAGCCCTGCGGATAGCCTGGGAATTGAACCGTCTAAACTCCGAGCGTCAGCGGCGCACGAAACATGCCGTGGAACGAGCCCTCATGGATGTGGACCCGGAACAGGACTTCAAGGTCGTCGTCACCGAGGAAGCCGGTGGGCTCGCCGGGCTGGTCGCTGGCAGGGTGGCCGGAGCCTCGGGGCGTCCGGCGGTGGTGCTCAACCGGCGGGCCGACGGTTCTTATGGCGGGTCTGCGCGCGCTGGCGAGACGGACGTGGACCTCTACGGCGCGCTCTTCACCGTCAGGCGTCTGATGGGCGATTGGGGCGGGCATCGCAAGGCCGCCGGGCTCTCCGTGAAGCCCGGACAGTTCGACGCCTTCGTCGCCGGGCTGAACGAGGCTATCCGGGCGCAGGAAAAGGAGAACCTGGATCTGTTCGCGCCCGCTATCGAGGTGGACGCCGAGATGCCGCTCGATGTGGTTTCTGACGGGCTGCTGGATTGGCACGAGCGGCTCGCGCCGTTCGGGAGCGGCAACCATCGCCCCGTCTTCGTCACCGCGGGCTTGAACGTCGAGGGCTCGCGTCAGATCTGGGACGGCATGAACCTCGTCCGCCTCGGTGGAGGCGTGGCCGCGAAGATTGCGGGATCCCCCGATGAACTGCCCGACGGCGCGTTCGACGCGGCGTACACCGTGAGCCGGAGCGCGTACTCCGGGCGGGCGGAGTTGGAGATAGTGGACTGGAAGCAGAGTTGATAGGGTCGTGAACGCCATCGGAGTTGACGTGGGGGGAACCAAGATCGCAGCCGGGGTAGTCTCGGCTGAGGGCGAACTTCTGGATGAGGTTCGCTACCCGACGCCCCACTCGCCGAAGAAGCTCGTGGAGGCCATCGCCGGAGCCATCGCGGAGGTGGGGGATGGCTATGAAATAGGCGGCGTGTGTCTCGCGGTGCCGGGGAATATTTTGGCCGTGGAGAACCGCGTGCTCTTCTCTCCCAACCTGCGCGCCATAGAGGACATCCCGCTCAAGGATGAGTTGGAACCGAAGATAGGGCTCCCTCTCATCATCGAAAATGACGCGAACGCGGCGGCTTGGGGCGAGTTCCGGTTCGGAGCGGGAAGCGAGGTGGAGCACCTGGTCTTCGTGACTCTGGGAACCGGCGTTGGGGGCGGCGTCATCGCGCACGGCATCCTGACGCGGGGCGCTCAGGGCGCGGGCGGGGAGCTTGGGCACACCACGATCCAGGCTACGGGTGCTCGCTGCT
>JACDGB010000079.1 GCA_013815485.1 Rubrobacter sp. | reverse complement strand
AACCTGTAGACACCCATGGACCGGAAGATACTGGACACTCGCTCGTAGGCGCCATTGCGCGCCGCGTCTTCAGCAGGCGGGACGCTATAGTCCGGGCGGCGCGGATAGGAGGTAAGTGCCCGTGGAGTCAGGAGATCAAGCAGTAGCACAGGCGGTGCCACAGGCAGAGCCGGGGATGTTGCGGCGAGCCATTATCGGTGCATCGGTTGGCAACCTCGTGGAGTGGTTCGACTTCGCGATCTACGGGTATCTCGCGACAACGCTTGGCGCTGTTTTCTTCCCCTCCGAGGATCCGACCATCTCGCTGCTCGCGGCTTTCGCGGTCTTCGGCGTGGCCTTCTTGATGCGGCCCCTCGGCGGGTTCTACTTTGGTCCTCTTGGGGACAGGATCGGACGCCAACGCACCCTGGCGGCGGTGATCATCCTCATGTCCATCTCCACCTTCGTCGTCGGTTTCCTACCGGGCTACGCTACAATCGGTATCTGGGCACCGATTCTGCTGGTCGCCGCGCGGTTGCTACAAGGTTTCTCCGTGGGTGGCGAATTCGGCGGTGCCTCCACGTTTCTCGCGGAATACTCACCAGACGAACGGCGGGGCTTCCTGGTCAGCTGGCTGGAATTCTCGACTCTTATAGGGTTTGTATTGGGCTCTACCACGGTGCTTTTGCTAACATCCGTATTGCCAGAGGAGACGATGCTCTCCTGGGGTTGGCGCATACCCTTTCTGCTCGCAGGGCCACTGGGCTTGGTCGGACTGTATATAAGGCTACGGTTGGAAGACACGCCCGAGTTCAGAGCTCTCGAAAATGCCGGGGAAGTCGCCAGTTCCCCGTTGCGAGAAACCATCACGCACAACTGGCAGCCGATCCTCCAGGTAGCGGGGCTCGTGATAATCCAGAACGCGGGTTTCTATATAGTTCTGACCTACATGCAGACCTATCTCAGCGAGCAGTTACAGTTCTCGACGACGAGTGCTTCCTTGTCAACCGTGCTCACCTTACTTGTCGGAATGGCGCTGATTCCGCCTCTGGGCGCGCTTTCCGACCGAGTTGGCCGCAAACCCGTGCTGATGGCATCGTGCGTCGGGTTCGCGCTGCTCACGTATCCTCTGTTCCTGTTGATGAATCAGGGCAACCTGTACGGCGCGATCCTGGCGCACGTAACCCTGGGAGCGTTGCTCGCCGTCTTCTTGAGTACGACCATTGCCGCCCTGACCGAACTCTTTCCCACACGGGTGCGCTACGGAGGCTTCTCCATCGGCTATAACATCTCGGTGGCAATCTTCGGAGGGGCCGCGCCGTTTCTAGCAACGTACCTTATCTCTGTCACCGGAAACCCCCTCGCGCCAGCTTTCTACCTGATCGCCGCCGCGCTTGCGACGGGGATCACGCTCCTTACCGTAAAGGAAACGGCCAGAACTCCACTCAGGAAGACCTAGCAAGCGCGCCCTTAACAATGTCCGGTTCGCTTCAAGAGTCTTGGCAGTTTGATCTAGAGTGGCGCGTGCGCGGTTTGGGTCCATTCGTACGGGAAGGGACATGAGAGAACGGCTTCTTGACCCAATAACGCTCTCTGTCCTCTCCAGCGCGCTCAAGGGAATAGCCGAGGAGATGGGCGCGCTTCTCATCCGGGGCGCCTACTCCTCGAATATCAAGGAACGCCGCGACTGCTCGACGGCTCTCTTCGATGCCGAAGGCCGCATGGTGGCGCAGGCGGAGCACATCCCCGTACACCTCGGCGCGATGCCCGAGGCGGTGGCGGCGGTCATGCGTCGCAATCCCCGGCCCGGTGACGTTTTCGCCTTGAACGACCCCTACTCGGGCGGCACGCACCTGCCGGATATAACGCTTGTTTCGACGGTAGCGCCCGAAGGCGAGATTCTCGGCTATGCTGTGACGCGAGCGCACCATTCCGACGTGGGGGGGATGAGCCCTGGCTCGATGCCTGCTGTCTCGCGCGAAATCCACCAGGAAGGGCTCATCATTCCACCGGTGCGCCTCGTGCGAAACGGAGAGTACGTACAAGAGATCCTGGACCTTATTTTGGCCAACGTCCGCACCCCCGCTATCCGGCGTGGGGATTTGCAGGCACAGGTAGCGGCAAACCGGCTCGCCGAAAGCAGGATCTCGGAGTTGATAGACCGGTGGAGCAGGCAGACAGTGCTGGCCGCCTTCGAGGATGTCATCTCTTATACCGAGCAGAGAACACGCGAGGTAATCCGAGGTCTTCCCAACGGCGAGTACCGCGCTGAGGACGTGCTGGAAGGCGACGGCATCACCGAAGAAGACATCCCCATCAGGGTGACGGTGACTATAGAGGACGAATCTATGATCGTAGACTTCTCGGGCACCGCGGACGCCACAGTGGGCAACGTAAACTGCCCGTTGGCGGTCACCCGTTCAGCTTGTTACTTCGCACTCCGCGTTTTGCTCTCGGGGGACGTGCCCGCCAACGCCGGGACCTACGCCCCGCTCAGGATAGAGGCGCCAGAGAACAGCCTGGTGAACGCGAGTTACCCTTCGGCAGTCGTGGCCGGAAACGTCGAGACGAGTTCACGGATCGCGGATACGGTGATGCTCGCTCTTTCACAGATTGCCTCCCTGCCCGCGCAGGGACAGGGCACTATGAACGTAGTGACCATGGGAAACTCGGCGTGGACCTACGTGGAGACAATCGGCGGTGGGCAGGGCGCGAGTGAACGAGGAAACGGTTCCTCTGGCGTCCATGTGGGGATGAGCAACACCCTGAATACCCCGATCGAAGCCTTCGAGCTCGAATACCCTATGCGCGTCGAGCGCTACGAGCTCCTCTATGGCTCTGGCGGAGCAGGGGAGAACCTTGGCGGGGACGGCATCGTACGCTCGATACGGGTCCTCGAACCGGCCAGCCTCTCGCTTCTCACCGATCGACGCCGCCACGCCCCACGAGGTAGCGGGAGCGGCAAGCCTGGCAAGTCGGGGAAGAACCTCCTGAACGGAGAGGATCTACCGGCGAAGACTTTCAAGGCGTTGGAATCCGGCGACCTCGTTACTATTCATACTCCGGGAGGGGGTGGCTGGGGTCTGGCGTGAAGCAGAATCTCCATGTGGCTACTCGCGTCGGGGTAGCCTAGCTCTCCGTCTCCGCTGGAGCAACTTCAAAGAGGCAATACTCCGCGCCCGCTGCGACGCACTGAATCTCCTGGCAACGTAATTGCCGATCACTCTCCTCGACGTAGCCGAGCGCGCCTTCCATCCATCCCTCGAACATGTAGCAGACTTTGCGTCCCGTTCCGGATCCATGTTCCGCCGCAAAGACCGAATTATCGACCCGAACTCTTGCATGGCCCGCTGCGAGGTTAAGCTCCTGTACAGTAAATTGCCCCCAACCTCGCTGGGACAGGCGCATCATGTAGTGACGGAAGACTTCGGCTCCGCTCAAATCATGGGTAACGGCTTCCTTGGCGCACCATTCGCGAGCCGACCTGTCGCCCGGCTCACGGAACAAGCTACCGCTCGTTTCGTTTCCCACCAGCCGCTCGACTGCTTTGAGATTATTCACAAAGAAATGCCGGGGAACTAGAATCATCGGGATGCCGTCCACGGACCATTCTCCGGTATCGGGATCCACCCATACTGGCACTGGTAGCTGCTGCGTCAATTTCCCCAGACCTCCTCGAGCAACCGGAGCCAATTGTCCCCCATCACCTTGCGTATACGCGGCTCTGCCCATCCGCGCCGCTCCATGGCCGTGGTTATGTTCGGGAAATCCTCGATTCGCCGGATACCCTCGGGCATGACGACCGATCCGAAGTCAGTGAGCTTGCGAAAACGGCCCTTGTCGTGGGTGATGTAGTGAAAGAATTCGTCTCCATAACCCTGGGTAAAATCAGTGCCAATTCCCACCTGATCCTCACCGGCGACGTTAATGACATGGTCCACGGCGTCGAGGTAGTCATCGATCGTCGACTCACTGCCTCGGGCGAGGAAAGGAGGGAAAAGCGTCACGCCGACGAAACCACCATGGTCAGCGATCAGTTTCAGTTGAGCGTCGCTCTTGTTGCGCGGATGATCCTTGAGCGCCGCGGGCAAGCAATGAGAATAGGCCACCGGTTTTTGCGACGTCAGGATTGCATCCTCCGAGGTTTTGTGTCCCACATGGCTTAAATCGACGAGGATACCGACGCGATTCATCTCGGAGACGATTTCGCGCCCGAAGTCCGTCAGGCCGCCGTCTCGACTCTCATAACACCCGCTCCCTACACTGTTGGCGGTATTGTAAGTCAACTGCACAATGCCAATCCCCAGTTCCTTGAACACTTGAACAAAGGGTATGTGATCATCGAATGCAGTCGTATTCTGGAAGCCGAGAACGACCCCGACCTTACCCTCTCGCTTCGCGCGCCGGATGTCGTCGGTCTGGTACACCTGAGTAAGTACATCTGAATGTTCCTGAAACCATCCCTTCCACTGTCCCACGGCCTTCATGGTTTCCGTAAAACCCTCCCACACGGAGCATGTGCAGTTTGCGGCGGTTAGCCCACCCTCATTCATCGCCCGGAAAACCTCCGGACCCCACCGAGAAATTATCAAACCATCAATAATAGTCGCATCGCGGTGCAGTAAGCTAGCCAAGACTTTTTCCTCTCATGCTCTGGAAACTCATCAGCAGGCACGCACACTATCACCAAACGCAAGGGATATGCCGTTGTGTCCCACTCAAGCCTCGGATTTGATCGAGGGCTGGTCATATACAGCGCGCGGTACCGAAGATGGACATCTACCGGGCGCGAAAAACCTCAGAACCTCAGAGTATGTCTTGCGTCCATGCGTGCTACCGTCGGAGGCGCGCCAATGATCGCCTAAGATTCTGTCCTTGTACAACTCCTTGGCCTTGTCGGGTGCCCGATGATCAGGACGGAGTCCCTTCTTCGATGTGCTGTTTGGAAGCCCGTCGCGCCCCTCACCGCCTCCAAGGTCGCCGCAGTATTAGCTCCACCCGGCCATGCACTTCCACGTCCTCCGCTGGAGCCACTATATCCTTGTGCTCCCCGTTCTCCGCCCGTAGCCGGACATTCTCCCCCTCCCTGAAGAGGCGCTTGACCGTCACCCTCTCTCCGCCTATGAGCGCGGCCACTATCGTGCCATCAGGCGGCGAGGGGTCGGCGACGATCAAGAGCTGGTCGCCGTCCTCTATGCCAGCCCCCGTCATGGACTGCCCAATGGCCTCCAGCAGGAAGCGCCCAGCGCCGAATAGCTCGCGGGCCATCGTAGAGACCTCCTCAACCCGCACCGCCTCCATGCCTGGACCAGCCGCGATGCGACCGAGCGTGGGGATCTCCCCCGCCGCCTCCCACCCCAGTTCCGTCAGCTCCGCCGAACGCGCCTTGCCCGGCGCGCGGCTCAGGTAACCCTCCCTCTCCAGTGTCCCCAGATGGAGGTGGACCGTCTGGGTACTCCCGAGGCCCACAGCCCGAGCCATCTCCGATATCGTCGGCGTGTTCCTCCTCTCCCCTACCTCGCGAGCCAGGAACCTGAGGATCTCCAGCCTCTTCGGGAACACCGCCCCAACACCTCCACTCGTCCTACTTGCCCCTCTCAACCGGCATTCTAGACCATCTTACCCTTGCGGCCAAAAAGATTTTTGGTCTATGATGAAAGGGAAAGCAGAGCGCGGTGCCCTGGAGCTACCAGGCGCCGCCGAATAAAGATGGAGGAGCGCCCCCGGTCCGGGACTCCCCGAAGGCCGACTCAGCCGCCAAACCGATGCGGCCTTCGCAGGGAGTATTGGAGGATGCGGGAACGCTCGCCCTACACGGTATTTTACCGCGTGGGGCGAGCTCGCTCACCCCCGGATGTCGCCGTCGGCACACCGCCAGCGGCCATTCCGGGGGGTTCCTCTCTGGTAGAGGAGGGAGTGTTCATGGAGGCGACCGTATCAGAGATCCACCGCCAGCCGCTCAGGCCGCCCGGTTACGCCGAGCCACTGTTTCTGGGGCGGGCGGCGAAGAAGGAGATAGCCGATTACCTTCGGGAGAGTTCGGGCTGGCTGGGCAAGGCTTCCGATGTGGAGAGGTCCGCCGGGAAGCCCTGCCACGTCCTGCGCCGCCCCGGCGGGGCCGCTTACCTGGTCCGGTCTGGTACATCCCGACCGGCACGTCGGCCAAACTTCGCCAAGCGGCGCGTGGCGCGGGTCCTGGAGCGCTGGCGGGAGGTCGAGCGCTGGTGGAGTCCCGGCGGCGCCGACAGGCTGCTTTTCAGGGTGCTGCTCGAGGGTCCTGGCGAAGCGGGCGAAGCCGGCGGCGTGGTGGTCGACCTTGCCCTCGACCGCTCGGGCCCCCGCGCCGGGTCCTGGTCCCTTGTGCGGGTCCTCGATTGACGCGCCCCAACCGCCAGCCGGTCGTGGGCTTTCGCCGCGGCTTCGCCCATCTCCACGCCAGGAGCGGCTTCTCCTATGGTCTTGGCACGGCGACGCCCGAGGAACTGGCGGGGGCCGCCGCTCGGATGGGATACCAGGCCATGGCGCTCACCGACCGGAACGGGCTGTACGACATTCCGCGTTTCCTGAAGGCCTGTGGCGAGCACGGCCTCGCCCCCATAGTCGGCGCCGAGGTCACCGTGGAACTGGGGAGGCAGGACGGTGGCGGACCCGGCCTTCGCGGTCACGTGGTCCTCCTTGCGGCCTCGGACTTTGGCTACCGCCGTCTGTGCCGGTTGCTGAGTGCCTTCCTGCTGCCTCCAGAGGGCGTCCCGTGGCCCTCCGCCGCCGAGCGGAGGAACCCCTCCTGTGATCTGGAGAAGCTCCTTGAGCATGCCGCCGATGAGGGGAGCCCGGGTGTGGATCTTGTATGCCTCACGGGCGCGATTCCCTTCGGGCTGGTCCCTTCGCTTGCGCTCTCCAAAGATACCGGGCTTCGGGGGAAGGCCGTCGAGGTTCTCTCGCTGCTGCGCGACGCCTTCGGCGATGGGAACCTGTTCGTCGAACTCTCAGACGACGGCGCCGAGGGCTCCCGTAGACGCATGCGGGAGGTCGAGTACGCGGCGAGGCGGAGCGGCCTCCCTACCGTCGCAACGAGCGAGGTCACCTACCTGCTTCCACGTGACCACCGTCTCTCGGAGGTCCTGGCCGCGGGTAGGGCACTCTCCCCCCTCCCGCCGCCTCTCTACCGTCCGACGGACCAGCTACACCTGCGTCCTCCAGAGGAGATGGCGCGCCTGTTCGCCGACAGGCCAGAAGCCCTGACGAACGCCGCGGCTTTGGCAGAGAGGTGTGGCGGGGCGGTGGACCTCCTGGGCCGGGGCGTCCTGGTCCCGAGCGCCAACCTGCCAGAAGGCGCCACCGAGGACGGCGCGCTCTCCCGCCTGGCGCTAGCCGGGGCCAGAAGACTCTACCCGGAAGCGTTTCACCGGAAGGCCCGCGGTGAGCCCGAAGGGAAGCCCGGAGCCTTCCCATCGAAGGGAGAACTGCGCTCGCGCCTGAAGAAGGAGCTTCGCGTCATAGCCGCTCACCGCTTCTCAGGGTACTTCCTGGTAGCGCGCGAGGC
>JACDGB010000001.1 GCA_013815485.1 Rubrobacter sp. | reverse complement strand
AGGAAGTTCGGCAACGCGCCGTGGACTGCGTGGGAGGGCGATTTGAGGCTTCGGGAGCCGAGGGTGATGGCGCGGGTCCGCAGGGAGCTGGCGCACGATATTCTCTTCCACGAGTGGGCGCAGTACCGCATCTTCCGGGATTGGAGAACGGTGAAGAAGGCGGCGAACGCTGCCTGCATAGAGGTGATCGGGGACCTCCCCATCTTCGTCGCCCATGACTCCGCCGACGTGTGGGCGAACCAGAGGCTATTCTCCCTCGACGGTTCGGGCGAGCCATCAGTGGTGGCCGGTGTACCGCCGGATTACTTCAGCGAGACAGGCCAGCTATGGGGCAACCCGCTGTATCGCTGGGACCGGATGGCGGACGATGGCTACTCCTGGTGGGTGGAGCGGATGCGAATGTCGCTCACCCTCTTCGACGCGGTGCGCGTGGACCACTTCCGCGGCTTCGAGGCGTACTGGGAGGTTCCGGCAGGAGAAGCGACCGCTGAGAATGGCCGTTGGGTGGAAGGTCCGAAAGACGCGCTGTTCGAGGCATTGCGGGACGCTCTTGGGGAGTTGCCCATAATCGCGGAGGATTTAGGAGACATCACCCCCGCGGTCGAGGCGCTGCGGGACCGGCTCGGCCTGCCAGGCATGAAGGTTCTCCAGTTCGCGTGGGGCTCGGGACCGGACAACCCGTTCCTGCCCCACAACCACGGCCACGAAAACTGGGTCGTCTACACCGGCACCCACGACAACGACACCACCGCCGGCTGGCTGTCCTCCGTCTCAACCAAAGAGATGTCCTCCCTCCGTCGCTACGTGGGCAAAGAATACGTCTCCGTCCCGGACCTCATCCGTCTGGCGTACTCATCCGTAGCGGCTCGCGCCATCGTCCCGATGCAGGATTTACTCGGCCTCGGCCCCGAAACTCGAATGAACCTCCCCGGCGCCGCGGATGGAAACTGGGCCTGGCGTCTGGACGGAGCGGCGCTCATGCCGGACCTGCCGCCGCGGCTCCAAGAGTTGGCGAAGACCTACGGGAGATGAGACATGAGCATTCAGCCATCAGCAAGAACAGAGGCTGACAAGCTGACCAGCGCAGGTCGTGGGAGGTTCCCTCTACAACCGCTACTGGATCCGTCCCGCTCGCCCCACGGGCCAGTACAAAAGGACGGCTTCCCCGATGAGCTTCTCCTTCGGCACGGGACCGAAGAAGCGGGAGTCGTGCGAGCGGGTCCGGTTGTCGCCCATCATGAATACGTGGCCGTCTGGCACGGTCTCGGGGCCGAACGAACGGCGATCTTTCGGCTTGCGTTTCAGGTACGGCTCCTCCTGACGCCCGCCGTTCAGGTAGAGGATGCCGCGCCGAAGCTCCACGGCGTCGCCCTCCACGGCGATGACGCGCTTTATGAGGTCGTCCTCTCCACCCTCGACGCTCTCGAAGAGCACGATGTCGCCGCGCTCCTGCTCCCCGAACTCGTAGGCCAGCTTGTTGACGAGGACCCTGTCTTTCTGGAGCGGCCCGTGACCTACCTTCAACGTCGGGGCCATGCTCCCGGAGCCGATGTAGCGGGAGTCGGCGACGACCGGCTTCACGAAGCCGAACACGAGGATGAAGGCGGCGAAGAGGGTGACAATGAATTCCAACGGTCCTCGAAACGAGCCGACCCGTCGGTCGCCCTGGCGCGGTTTGTCCGGGCTTAGAGTACTCCCAGGTGGCTCGGCGGCCAGAAGCGCACGAAAGCCTGTCCTTCGATGTTCTTCTGGGGCACGGGGCCAAAGAATCGGGAATCGCGGGAGTTGGCCCGGTTGTCGCCCATCACGAATATGTGGTCTTTGGGAACCCTCACCTGAGGGGCGAAGCTCCTATCTGGGAAGTCGCCGTTGACGTAGGGTTCCTTCTGACGTTCGCCGTTCACGAATAGGGTGCCGTTGCGGACGGAGATCCTATCCCCAGGCAAGCCGACGACGCGCTTTATGAGATCGGGGGGCGCGGCTGGCGCTCTCTCGCCGGTGACAAGTCGCTTTATATGAGCGAACAGACCTTCCTCGCCGCCACCTTCGCCGCCCTCGACGCTCTGGAAGACCACGATGTCGTCGTAATCGGGGTCCGTGAAGCGGTAGATGAACTTGTTGGCGAGCACCCGGTCGCCGACCTCCAGGGTGGGGACCATGCTCTCCGAGGGGATGTAGAACGCCTCTACCACGAACGGTCTCACGAAGCCGAATACCAGCGCGAAGGAGACGATCAGGATGACCACGAACTCGAGAATGCCGCCGCCGCTGCTTTTCTTGACAGGCTTCCCGGACTCCCGATGGGACAACTGGCGCGAAGTCTCGAAGTTTTGCTCGTAAGGTGGTTTCTCGGACATGAACACTAAGAATACCGCACGAAGCGGAAATTTGTTCCGGGCTCCGCCGATTTAGTGGGACATCTCTCCCAAAATTTCGCGCGGCTCGGCGTGGATGACGATCTGCTCGAGGCTCGGGAAACGAACGTGCAGCCCGCGCTCGATGCGCTCGGTGCGCGCATGGACATCGCCTATATTGGCCGAGCCGGGAAAGTCGCAGTGCAAAATAGCGTCGAGCCCGTGCTCCGAGCGATACAGACGCGCCTCGTGGCACCGCGAGCCAGGATCCTCTTCGGAAACCGCGCGCTTTATTTCCTCTTCCAGCTCGCCATGTCCGGTGTCAGGCTCGCGCCACTCGCCCTCGTCCGGCTCCGCCACCTCGATGTGGGTGCTGACCCGCGCGAGTCGCGGTTCCTGCTCCCTCAAAGCCTCCCCGAGGCCACGGGCGAGGTCGTGAGCCTCGCCGAGCGTCAGGCCGACGTCCACCTCGACGTGAAGCGAAGCCTCGAAACTATCTCCGAAGCGACGCACTCGCTCATGATGGATGCGGAAGCCCATCCCGAGCGCGGCAGCGCGGATAGCTTCGGCCATCGTCTCCGTCTCGGGCGGGACCGGCTCTACGTGGACCACACTCTCTGTGTTCGCGTCCTCTTCGAGGATGGCCCGTTCGACGCGCTCGGAGATCTCGTGTCCCTCAGCCGCGCTCGCGGTGCGCGAAACCGAGATCACGATCTCCGCGAACTTCCGGTCGCCGGACTCCCGCAGCCTCACCCGCGGCGTCCCCACCACGCCGGGCACGGACTGGGCGCGGCGTGAGATCCTCTCTTGCAGGCCCACCGGCGCCCGATCCAACAACACGTTGACCGACCGGGCCGCAAGTGCGCCACTCTTGAAGAAGATAAAAATCCCCACAAGCAACGCTGCCACCGCATCGGCCCGAAGCAAGAACGGCGCGTTCCCGAGTCGTTCGCCGAGGACGACGAGGGCGAGGCCGGCGATCACGACGGCAGAGGAGAACATATCGGCCCGGAAATTCAGGGCGTCGGCCTCCAGTGCCCGGCTATCGTGGCGGCGGGCCACGCGGGCGAGCATGCGTGAGCGCCACAGGTCCACCACGATGCTCGTCCCCATTACCACGAACGCCCACACTGTCGGCTCCACCTCGACGCTGGCGAAGAAAATACGCCGGAGAGATTCGTAGGAGATCCAGACCGCCGTCCCGGTGAGCAGCACGCCCTGCGTGACCGCCGAGAGGTTCTCGACCCGCGCATGCCCGTATGGATGGTCCTCATCCGCCGGACGCCCCGCCACCCGAACCGAGAAGAAAGTCATTACCGAAGCCACCGTATCCAGCGCCGAATGGGCCGCCTCAGCCAACAGCCCGAGGCTCCCGGTCAGAAGCCCGACCGCAAGCTTCGCCGAAGTCAGCAAGATAGCCGCCACCAGGGAGACGACCGTGACGCGGTTTTTCTCGCGCTGCCCGGAGGCTTTCTCGACCTTGCCTACCATGCCACAAATCTACCACGCTCGACTACCGGCAAAGCGTGATCGAGGAACCTCTTTGCCTGACCAGTCACGGCGAACCGCCACGCAGATGTTCCTCGATCAACCTAATGTGTTCCAAGTCTTTAACACGTCCTAGCGCGCGCTTGAATGACAGGACACCTTCGAGATGCGCGAAGGGCAGTCCTTCGATAAGTTCGGCGCGGTCTATGATCCCGTCTACATCCATCTCGGACCGGCGAAGACTTCGATCCTGCCACCATGCAGCCTCACGAGCGGGTCGCCGTGCCGCGCCACGGTGACGGGACCGAGGCCCATCACCTTCGTCCATGCCGGTCCCCGCGCCAATACGTCCACGTCGTTTTTCAGTTCGATCAGACCGCGCGCTGCCAGCGGGCCGCTGCCAAAGATGGCGTAGTCGTTCTCGGGGAGATCCAGAGCCCGAACTTGTTCCCAGAATGGATGTCCGCCCGTCCGCGTCACGAAGCCAGGATACACCCGGCCCGCGCTGCCGAACGGCGGCGATGGGTAATCTATTCCCCGCCGATGAGAACGACGATGGAAAGGCTCTCTTGTCAACACCTGCTACGTGGAGAAACGTACTGCTCGTAATGCTCTCGCTGGCCGCCGGGTGCGTGGACGCGGCCGGTTTCCTGGGGTTCGGCGAGGTGTTCGTGGCGAACATGACCGGGAACACGGTGCTGCTCGGAATAGCGATTGGACAGGCGGATGGGCAGGCGGCCCTGCGCGCTGGGACCGCCCTGGCCGGGTTCGTCTGCGGTGTCGCGGCAGGCGCGGTCATGGTCGGCCGGGAGAGAGAAAGTGACGTCTGGCCGAAGGCTGTTACGGTAGCGCTCGCCATCGAGCTTGCCGTCCTTGCCGCTTTCGCTGGTGGGTGGCTCTTCGCTGGATCCGAGCCGTCGAGAGGCGTGACGCTACTCCTGATCTCTCTTTCATCCCTGGCGATGGGCGTCCAGAGCAGCGCCGTCCGCCACCTCGGAGTGCCCGGCGTCGCAACCACCTACATAACCGGCACCCTGACGAACCTGACAGAGGGAGCGATAGACTGGGTGCGTACATTCCGTTCCCCCAAGACCTCCGGCGAGAACGGTGAGGAGACCTCCGAACCGCCGCCTCCTTCGACCCGCGGACTGCTCCCCGCGGACGTGTGGCTCGCCTACGGGGCGGGAGCCGTGGTCGGCGGCGGCGCGCAACTCCTGTGGTGGCCGATGGCGGTTCTGTTCCCTGCGGGCATCGTCGCGACGGTCGTGTGCATCGCGGCGGTGCGTCGCTGGCGCGGGTAGGCGGCTCTCTTCACAAGTTACCCAGCGCGTCGAACAGGATGCGGATCGCGGTGAGGGCCATGATCGCCGCGAAGCCGCGTCGGATGCCACGCTCCGGCATCCGGTCGCGGAGGGAGACTCCGATCCACGCTCCGGCGATAGCACCGAGGATCAGGGGCGGCAGGCTCCCCAGTTCGACGAGTCCCGCCGCCAGATAGCCAGCGGCGCCCGCCACGCCGGTCAGGAAGTTCATGGCGAGGCTCGTAGCCACGGCCACCTTGAACCGCAGCCCGAAGCCAAGCATCATCAGTGGAATCGTCAGGGCCGCGCCACCGATCCCCACGAGCCCCGCCAGAACCCCGATGCCAGCCCCGGCCACCATCACGAAGATCGGATGGACCCGGTGCTCCGCTCCGGCCTCCGAGCGTCCCCGCGCCATTGGATAGGCGAGTGCGAGGAGGAACGCGGCGAACACGAGTTGCACCGCCACGTCTGGCGAGAAGCTGCTCACCGCGACCCCGGCGAGCGTGGAAGGCGCTATCACCGCCGACAGAAGCCCGAAGACCCGCCAGTCCACGGCATCCTCGCTGCGGATGCCCCGCACCGTCCCCGAAAGAGCGGTGAAGACGGTAATTACCAGGCTCGCCCCGACCGCTTCCTTGATATCCCATCCCACCACGTACACGAGCGCCGGGACGAAGATCGCCGCGCCACCGATCCCGACGAGTCCGGCGAGTGTCCCGCCAAACAACCCGAGCAAGCCGAGGATGATGAATTGCCAAAGATCCATCACCGTCCAGTCTAGCGGGAAGAGCGCCGCGCTCGTGGCGGATCTCGAAGTGAGCGCGACTGAGATCCTACGGAGATGCAACATCGCTGTCCAGACTCAGCAGTTGATGGATCAAATACCGTCGTCAGTCTCCCGGCTCTCCGAAAACCTCTTCGTTATGCTCACCTAGCGTGGGCGGCGGCTCCGGGGCGCGTTTGCCGGAGCGGCCATATCTTACGGGGCTTCCGGGAAGCCGTATCTGCCCGAGGGTCGAATGGTCCACCGCGTCGATCAGACCGAGGTGCTCGACCTGGGGAGATTCATATACCTCATCCAGCGTCTTCACCCGGCCCGCCGGCACGCCCGCCTCTCCCAGCCGCTCCATCCACTCGTCCACCGTCGCGGACTTCAAGGCGGGAGTTATCTCCGCTTCCAGATCCGTGACATTTGCCCGGCGTTTGATGTTGTCGGAGAAGCGTTCGTCGTCCGGGTCAATATTCGCCAGCGGGGCGAAGCGGTGCCACAGCCCTTCGGAGCCGACGGCTATGTTGATCTCCCCGTCCGCGCACTCGTATGCGCCATACGGGGCGATGGTCGGGTGACGGTTGCCCTCCGGCTCGGGGACTTCTCCGGCTAGGAGCCAGCGCGTCCCCTGGAAGGCGTGGATGCCGACGATGCTTCCGAGCAGCGAGGAAGTCACCTTCTGGCCCCGGCCACTCTTCTCCCGCTCGGCGAGCGCGGCGGCCACCCCGAAGGCACCGAACATACCGGAGAGCATGTCCGCGATGGGGACGCCCACCTTCGTCGGCGGGCCGCCCACCGGACCGGTGAAGCTCATCAAGCCACCCTCGCCCTGCGCGATCTGGTCGAAGCCGGGACGATGCCCGTCCGGGCCACCCTCGCCGAAACCCGTGATCGAAAGGTACACGAGACGCGGGTTCATCTCTTCGAGCTCCTCCCATCCCAGCCCCATCCTCTCCATCACGCCGGGGCGGAAGTTCTCCACGAGCACGTCGGAGTTCCGGATGAGTTCTTTGAGCTTCTCCAGATCGCTTTCATCCTTGAAATCCAGGACCACGGACTTCTTGCTCCGGTTGACGGAGAGGAAGTACGTGGATTCTTCGGCCCCCGGCTCCCCGACGAAGGGCGGCCCCCAGCCTCGGGTGTCGTCGCCCTTCTCCGGTCGCTCGACCTTTATCACGCTGGCTCCGGCGTCGGCGAGCATCAGGGTGGCGTATGGTCCGGCCAGGGCGCGGGTGAGGTCAACGACCGTGATGCTGGAGAGCGGCCCGCCGCTCATCCTTGTACGTCCTCCAGGCTCAATGGTTCAGCTTTCCCGTGGATGCCGGACTTCTTCACGTAGCTACCGTAGGCGTTTTGGATCATCTGGCGATCCGAGTCGCGTGCCTCCCGGATCACCTTCCCCGGCAACCCAGCCACGAGCGAGCCCTCCGGAACCTCGGTCCCCGGCGTCACCACGGCCCCGGCAGCGACCACGGAACCGGAGCCGATCCTCGCTCCATTCAAGAGGATCGCGCCCATCCCGATGAGCACGTCGTCTTCGACGATGGCCCCGTGAATGATGGCCCGGTGCCCGACCGTGACCCGATCCCCGAGCACCGCCGGGAAACCGGGGTCAGCGTGCATCATGGAGAGGTCCTGCACATTGGTGTCCTCTCCGACGATTATCTCCTCGTCGTCGCCGCGCAAGACGCTCCCGTACCAGACGCTGGAACGCGCCCCGATGCGGACCCTCCCCACCACGACCGCCGCCGACGCGATGAAGGCGTCAGCGGAGATCTCGGGCCGGTGTCCGCCGAGCGCGCCGAAGATCGGATCTCGCAAAGCAGCCTCCTCCTTATAATCTCTGGAACGAGTTCCTTATCTTCTCCGCGACCTCATCCAGCTCCTCGCGGGACGCCATCTTCTCTTCATCAGCTCTGAAAGCGGAGCCCAGCCCATCCCCCTCGAAGCGGGGCAGGACGTGCAGATGGGCGTGAAATACGTCCTGTCCCGCCGCTTCCCCATCCGCGAGGAACAGGTTGATGCCATCGCATCCCAGGCTTCCATACAGCGCGGCGGCGACCTTCTGCCCGGTTCGGAAGAGACGCGCCCCAACCTCGGGGTCGAGTTCCGAAAGGCGAGGAGCGTGGTCTTTCGGGACGACGAGGGTATGGCCGGGACGGATCGGGGCGACGTCCAAGAATGCGACGCAGGCATTGTCCTCGAAGACCATGCTAGAAGACGCCTCGCCAGCCAAGATCTTGCAGAAAATACAGCCTTCCCGCACTAGCGGTCCCGCCATTCCGGGCGGCGCTTCTCGGTGAAGGAGGCGACACCTTCGTGGAAGTCGTGACTACCGTATATCTCCCGGACCAGGTCATCCGCCTCCGGCATCCCGGCGAGGGTCAGGCGGCGAAGGGCTTCTTTGGTGACGCGCATGGTGATCGGGGCGTGTGAGGCCAGCGCGGCGCACAGTTCCTCTACCCGGTCGTCTATCTCTTCGCGGGGCACGACCTCGGTGGCGAGACCCGCCGTCAGGGCTTCCTCGGCGGAGAACATGCGGGCGGTGAGGATCAAGGCTTTCGTGCGCGCCGGGCCGATGAGCGCCATCATCCTGGCGTAGTTCTCGATGGAGAGGCAGTTGCCCAGAGTGCGGGCTATGGGCATCCCAAACTTCGCCTCCGGGGTGCATATTCTCAGGTCGCTGACGGAAGCAATGCTGAGCCCGCCGCCGATGGCGTAGCCGTCTATCACGGCGACGACGGGCTTGCGGACTTGCTCCAGACGCCCGATCACACGCTCCATCCGCTCCTCGTAGGCGATGCCGTCCTCGCCGGACTCGAACTCGTTGAACTGCTTGATATCCGTGCCCGCGACGAACGCTTTGTCCCCGGCGCCGCGCAGAACGAGGACGCGAATTTCGTCGTCGGCGTCAACCGCCTCGCAGCATTCGTGCAGAGCTTCGTACATCTCCCAGGTCATGGCGTTGCGCGCTTCGGGGCGATTGAAGGTGACGAAAGCGGTGGCGCCTTTGCGCTCGAAAAGTAGCTGTTCGGTCTCGATCATATGACTTTCCTCTCCCTGAAATCCGCTATCTCCTCCTCAGAATACCCGAGACCGGAGAGCGTCTCCTCCGTGTGCTCGCCAAGTAGTGGGGCGGGGCGACGGATCTTTCCTGGCGTCTCGCTCAATTTCACGGGTATTCCCAAGCCCTTCACCTTCCCTTCGACCGGATGGTCCATCTCCACCATCATCTCCCGCGCGAGGGTATGGGCATCCTCGAAAACCTCCTTGTAATCGTGGATTGGAGCGGCGGGGAAACCGGCGTCAAGCAAAATGTCCACCCACTCATCGGTCGTCTTCTCCGCCAGGGTCTTCTCCAGTTCTTCGACGAGTTCGGCGCGGTGGGTCATGCGGTCGTCGTTGGTGGCGAAGCGTGGGTCTTCGAGCAGTTCCTCGCGCCCGATGGCGTTGCAAAGCCGGGTCCACAGCCGCTGATTGTTCGCCCCGACGTTTATGTAGCCATCGTTGGTTTTGAGTGCCTGATAGGGAGCAGTGAGGCGGTGGGCGGAGCCAAAGGGTTGAGGGATACGGCCCGTTGACCACAGTTCGGCGGTCTCCCAGACGGAGAATGCCAGGGCCCCCTCGAAGAGAGAGGTGTCAATGTGCTGTCCGCGCCCCGTCTCTTCGCGGACGATACAGGCGGCGAGGATGCCGAAGGCGCAGAACAGGCCAGCCGAGAGGTCGCTGATGGGGATGCCGCATTTGGCAGGCGGGCCGCCCGGCTCGCCGGTCACGCTCATCACGCCGGACATACCCTGGGCTATGAGATCGTAGCCGGCGCGCATCGCGTACGGGCCGGTCTGGCCGAAACCGGAGACGCTGGCGTAGATGATGCGGGGGTTGATCTCCTGCAGAGTTTCGTAGTCCACGCCGAGCTTCTTCGTGACGCCGGGACGGTAATTCTCGACCACGATGTCAGCCTCGCGGGCCATCTTGTAGAAGATCTCACGGGCCGAGTCCTCCTTGAGGTTCAGCGTAATGCTCTTCTTGTTGCGATTGATGGCGATGAAGGCGGCGGTGTCCTCGCCATGCTCCATCTTGAAGCCCATTGACCGTCGCGATTGTTCACCGGTCTCTCGGGGTTCGATCTTGGTAACGTCCGCCCCCATGTCCGCCAGCATCTGGCAGCAGAACGGCCCGGCCATGACCTGCGTGAGGTCAAGCACCTTCAGCTTCTCCAATGGCAACATCCGGTCAAACCCTCCGTTCCGGTACGATTTCCACGGCGTTCTCTCTATCCACTCGTCCTCCGGGACAGGTTCTTCGCGGCCTTCCAGGTCAGAGCCGGATCCGCGACGAGCACGAGGCCATTCTCACCGCCATCCGGCGTGGCGATGTCGAGGCGGCACAGGATAAAATGGTGGCACACATGAACCAAGACGTCCAGCGCGGTCTCGCCAACTTCGACCGCATCCGGGGCGTCTAAGAGACAAGGGAGGAAACCATGCTGAAAATCTGGGGCCGCGCGAACTCCATCAACGTCCAGAAGGTCCTTTGGTGCTGCGACGAGCTGAGCCTGGAATACGAGCGCATAGACGCCGGAGGCCCATTTGGCCGCACCCAGAACCCTGACTACCTCGCCATGAACCCAAACGGCCTCATCCCCACCATCTCCGACGACGGCTTCACCCTCTGGGAATCCAACGCCATCGTGCGCTACCTGGCCGCGAAGCACGGCGTGGGCGGCCTGTGCCCGGAAGACCTGCGCGAGCGCGCCGACGCCGACCGTTGGATGGACTGGCAACTCGGCACCCTCTGGGTTGCCCTGCGCCCCGTGTTCATCGGGCTCGTGAGGACGCCCCCCGAAGAGCGCGACGCAGCCGCCATCGAAGAAGCCCGGCAAGGGACCATCGCCGCGTGGAGCATCCTGGAAGCTCATATGAAGGACCGCGACCATGCGCTCGGTGAGAGTTTCACGATGGCCGACGTCCCGCTGGGAGTCTCGATCCACCGCTGGTCCCAGCTACCCGTCGAAAAAAGCCGGACACCGAACCTCGACGCCTATTTGGAGAAGCTCTCCGAGCGTCCGGCGTTCCGGGAGCGGGTGATGCTGCCGCTGACCTGACAGTGCTCTCCCCGGCTCGCGCAACGAAGCTTTTGGCCGAGCACGGGGTGGAGTGAGAGGGAGAACTCGTCTCCCACAAGCTCTCGCCCGTGCCCGAGGCTCACGCCCCGCAACGGTTCTGGTAAACGGCCAGTTTATTCACCGGCTTCCGAGCCCCCTCTTTCGGAAGCCGGGGCTCGTCAGTCAGAGCCCAACTCTTCGAGCAGGTCTTCGGGATTCAGCTTCTTCGGCATCTCGAAGATTGGCTTTCCTTGCTCGTCGGTCCATCGCTCTCGCGGACGATCATAAGTAAGCTCGAGCCCGTTGCCGTCCGGGTCGCTGAGGTAGACGGACTCGCTCAGGTTGTCGTCCTGGCCCCCGGTAAAGATGTGCCCATGATCTAGCACGCGCTTGACGGCCTTCGCCAGTTCCCGCCGGTCGGGGTAGAGGATGGCGATATGGTACAGGCCGGTATGACCCGGAGGAGGCGGTGTCCCGCCGGCGCTGTCCCAGGTGTTGAGGCCGATGTGGTGATGGTAGCCCCCCGCTGACAGGGAGGCCGCATCGAGACCGGTATCGGGTCCGTACAGAGTGATGTCGAAGCCCAAGACGTCATGGTAGAAGTCCGTGGCGCGTCTGAGATCGACGACCCGCAGATGCGCGTGGCCGATACGGACCTCCGGATGGATGGATTCGCTCACGACAACGGCCTCCTTACTCCCCCACTCGCCACGCAACGAAGGCATTGTACTTCCGAACCGCAGCGCATCACCTATTCAGACGATCTATTCACCCATCGCCCTAGAAGAAACGTTGCCGGTAACCGATGAACTCTAGCTCAAGGCTCGGAGAGGGGTCCTTTCATCCAACAATCGCCGGGCGGCGCTCTCCGAAGCCGGTGGCCCGCTCGAAGGCGCGGGCTAGCTGGAGGACGCCGAGGTCGTCCCGGTAGCGGCCCACGATCTGCACCCCGACCGGCAATCCGTCCGGGGTGCAGCCACAGGGTACCGAGATCGCCGGTAGCCCCGTAACCGTGACGTAGTAGCAGGACTTCATCCACTCGATGTAGTTGCCCATCTCAACGCCATTGATCTGCGTGACATAGGGTTGCTCGACATCGAACGGCGGCACCTGAGCCACCGGCAGGATCAGGAACTCACGACTCTCCATGAACTTCCGCACCCGATGATAAAGTTCAGTTCTCTTCCTCTCCGCGTCGCCAAGTTGCGGCCCGGTGAGCTTTTGTCCCTCCTCGATGTTCCAGACGAGGGTGTCTTTCAGCTCGTCGCGATGGTCTTTCAGCAGATGCCCGTAAGCCAGCTCGTAGTACCAGGCCCGCCAGGTCATGAAGATCTCATCCACCCCCGAGAAGTCCGGTTCTCCCTCCTCGACGACACACCCCAGACCCTCGAAGACCGGTCGCGCTTCTTCCAGCACAGCCGTTACGCGCGGATCAACCGGCACGCCGCCGAGGTCACGACTCCAGGCGATGCGTGTCCCGGCGAAGTCTCGCTCCGGCGGATAGGCGAAGTTCTCTCCCGGCTCGGGGAGGGAGACGGGGGAACGCGGATCGGGGCCGGCCATCGCGGAGAGCATGAGGGCTGCGTCTCCCACCGTGCGGGCCATCGGACCTTCGACGGCGAGCGGGAACCAGGCGGCGACGCTCGGCCACGAGGGCACCCGGCCCACCGAGGGGCGCATCCCGACCACGTTGCAGAAGGATGCCGGGTTGCGGAGAGAGCCGCCAATGTCGCTCCCGTCGGCGATGGGGAGCATGCCGCAGGCCAAAGAGACAGCCGCTCCGCCGCTGGAGCCGCCGCAGGTCTTCGTCGTGTCGTAGGGATTGAGGGTCTCGCCGAAGACTTCGTTGAAGGTCTGAGAGCCCGCGCCGAACTCCGGGGTGTTCGTCTTGCCGACCAGGATGGCGCCCGCATCGCGCAGCCGCTCGACGATGAGCGCGTCGTGGTCCGGGATGTGGTCTTTGTACACCTTTGATCCGAAGGTGGTGCGAACACCCTTCGTCGGGACGAGGTCTTTGTGGGCTACAGGCAATCCGTGCAGCGGCCCGGCTTCTTCTCCACACGCCAGCTTGTCGTCGGCGGCGCGGGCGGCGTCCATCGCCTGTTCGGGGAGCAGGGTGACGATGGCGTTTGCTTTTGGATTCACGCGCTCTATTTGCGAAAGGTGAGCATCCATCACCTCGGTGGCGGAGAGGTCCCGCTCGCGGATGCGGCGCGCCAGTTCGGTGGCTGGGAGGAAGCAGATGTTTTCTGGCATCGCTCTCTACTCCGTGGCGATGCCGTCTTCGGAGAGCAGGCGTCGTTCTTCGGAGCGCATCTCCGATATATCCGAGAGGTGCATCTCCGAGAGGAAGAAGATGCTTGCGAAACCCACCAGGGCCATGAGCAATATGTACAGTGAGATGGACCAGGATACACCGGTCAGGATGAGGAGTTGGGAGGCTATGGTGGGGCCGAGTCCGCCGCCGATAACGCCGCCGAGGTTGTAGCTGACGGCGGCCCCGGAGTAGCGCAGCCGCGTGCCGAAGAGTTCTGGCAGGTATGCGCCCATCGGGCCGAAGAGCATGGCGAAGATGACCATGCCGACCGTGAAGGACAGCGTGATAAACACCGGGTTCCCCGTATCGAGCAGCCAGAAAAGAGGGAATGCCCATACTGCGGCGAGCGCCGCCGCCAGCAGGCACAGTCTTCTCCGCCCGACGCGATCCGAGAGAACGGCGAAGACGGGCACGGACAATCCCATTACGGCGACGGCGATCATCACGCAATACAGCATCGTGCTGCTCGCAAGTCCTAGAGTCTCGGTCCCGTAGGCGAGCGAGAAGGTGGTGACGGTGTAGAAGATGACGTAGGTGAGCGAGATGCCCCCGGAGGCGAGTACAAGAACTAGCGGATACGTCCTGACCATCTCCCACACTGGCACCCGCGTCCGCGTCCCTTCCTCCATCGCCCGCCGGAATACCGGCGTCTCCGCTATCGTGACACGGACGTAGAGCCCGGTCAGGACGAGCACCGCGCTCGCCAAAAACGGTATGCGCCATCCCCACGCCGCGAACTGCGCGTCCGAGAGCGAGAGCGTGAGGTACAAAAATAGTCCGCTGGAGAGCAAAAAGCCCACTGCCGGTCCCATCTGCGGGAAGCTGGAATACAGACCGCGCCTGCCTTCGGTGGCGTGCTCGGTAGCCATCAAAACCGCTCCGCCCCACTCCCCGCCGAGCCCGATGTCCTGCAAGAAGCGCAGCAAAACAAGGAGGAGCGGGGCGGCGTATCCGATGGTGGCGAAGCTAGGGAGAAGCCCGATCAGGAACGTCGCAACCCCCATCAAGAGCAGCGAGACGATGAGCATGGCCTTGCGTCCGAGCCGGTCCCCGAAGTGGCCGAAGATCACCGCTCCCAGTGGTCAAGCGAAGAACGCCACCGCGAACGTGGCGAACGAGGCCAGAGTCCCAGTAGCCGCCGCGAACTCGGGGAAGAATACCCCATTGAAGACCAGCGCCGCCGCCGTCCCGTAGATATAGAAATCGTAGAACTCGATGGCCGTCCCGATGAAGCTAGCGAAAGCCACCTTCCCCATCGAGGTCGTCTCCCGTCCGAGGTCTTCCCCGCCTACTCGCTCCATATCCCTCCTATTGGATCTCCTGTATACAGACTACAGAACCACGGGGAGACAGGCAACGCGGCGGATGGCGACCGGCTATTCTAGGCTTGCGAGGAGCGGGAGGAACGCCACCGGAAGAACAGGTAGACGGCTCCGGCGAACACGGCCACGGCGACCGCGTAATCCAGGTAGTGAAGGTAATCCCCGATCGTCTCCCAGTTCTCGCCCAGCACGAACCCGAGGTACGTCAGGGCGAGGACCCAGGGCACGCACCCAGCGAAGGTGTAAAAGGTAAATTTGGCGAAGTTCATCTTCGCGGTCCCGGCGGGGAAAGAGATAAACGTCCGCACCACCGGCAGACAGCGCGAGACGAAGACCGTGACCTCGCCGTACTTGTCGAACCACTTCTCGGCGATGGTCAGGTGATGTTCGCGCACCCCGACATATTTTCCGTAGTGAAACCACAGTTCGCGTCCGCCCCACAGGCCTATGAAATAGGCAACCCAGGAGCCAACCACGTTCCCGAGTACACCGGCGGCGACCGCTGCGAGCAGGCTCATCTTTCCCTGTGAGACCAGGTATCCGGCGAACGGCGAGATGGCTTCGGAGGGGATCAGTATTCCCATGCTCTCGAGCAGCATCAGCACGAAGACCGCGGGGACGCCGTAGGCGCCGATGGTCTGGGTGACCCAGTGGATCAGCGGTTCGAGGATGGCTTCGAGCACGAGGAAGAAGCTAACATCCCGGCGGAGAGATGTCTACCGTAAGGTCCGGCGTCTTTTGCGGCGCGTTTCCGGAGTTCGCAGGCCCCGGATGGAGACCCAAGTCGCGTACACGACCCCGACGGAGATCACCCACAAGGGAGCGGCGAGAAATCCCGCCAGCACGTCCGTCGGATAATGAACTCCGAGATAGAGTCGGCTGAACCCGACGAGCAGCACGAGGAGGACGCCTGACACCGCCACGGCCCATCGCGCCGGTCCTCGAAGCCGGTAGGCGACGAGCAGGGTGAGCATCCCGTAGAAGCCGACCGCGACGGTGGCGTGTCCGCTGGGAAACGAATAAAAAGAAGCAACATATCCCGAGTCGAAGACCTCGGGGCGGGCGCGATGGAACACGGCTTTGAGCACCGTCGTGAGCAAAGCGCCGCCGACCGTCGAGACCAGGAGCAGCGTGGCAGAGAGCCTCCAGCCTCGCCGAAGGAAGATGAAGACCGAGACGGCGAGGAGTGGGGTAACGACGCTATAGTAGCCGAGCGCGGTGACGAGGCGCATCGGGGCGTCGAGCCAGGCCGGGAAGTTGGCGTGGATCCAGAGTAGCACCGCCCGGTCGAAACGGCGGCTCTCGCCCTCGATGACCTCCTCGGTTATCTCCGCGAAGGCCCAGATCACGAAGAACGATAAGCTCAGGGTCACGGCCAGCCAGACGATGGCCGCGAGCGTGAGGCGGTTGGCGAGCTTCCGGAGGGTCTCTCTATCGAGGAGCGTTCGGAGCATGGGAAGGATTTTATACGAAGGGTTCTGGTAGCCGTCCGCGTATAATTTGCTCGCGACCCGTTCATGCGAGAAGGAGGTTGTGGAGGTGCAGAACCGCGAGATCGTCCGCGCCCTTGAGACCATAGCCACGTTGATGGAGATCAAGGACGAAAGCTACTACCGGGTGCTCGGCTACACGCGGGCCGCCGAGTCCGTCGCCGCCTCTGGCCGGGAGGTCAGGGACATGGAGGACGTCACCGAGTTGGCCCACGTGGGGAAGACGACGGCGGAGGTTATCCGTGACCTGGCAGAAGACCGCACCCCACAGGTACTCACCGAGCTTTCGGAGGAGATCCCCTCCAGCCTCGTTGAAGTCACGCGCCTCCCAAACGTCGGGCCGCGCACAGCTGGACGCCTCTGGCGGGAACTGGACATCACCAACGTCGAAGACCTCGCGGGAATGGAGGAAGGGCGCCTCGCCGCCCTCAAGGGCTTCGGCAAGAAGAGCGAGGAGCGCATCCTGCGGGCCGCGAAGATGTACAACTCCACCGAGCGCCGGATGCTCCTGGACGAGGCATCGGCCCTCGGAGAACATCTTTTGGAATTCGTCCGGTCGCACCCGGACACGGAGCGGGCGGAGATCGCCGGTTCCCTGCGCCGCCGCAAGGAGACGGTCGGCGACCTCGACATCGTGGCCGCGAGCGTGGACCAGAAGGTTCTGACCGACGCCTTCGCCGAAGCGCCGTTCGTGGACGAGGTCGTGGCGCATGGTCCCACGAAGGTCTCTATCGTGTGCGGCGGCGCGGACGTGGACCTCCGCATAGTGCCGCCAGAGGCGTTCGGCACGCTGCTGCACCACTTTACCGGCGGGCAAGCCCACAACATCGCCCTGCGCGAAAGGGCCGTGAAGAATGGCATCAACATCTCCGAGTACGGTTTGAAGCGGATCGGCACAGACGAAGATTATCAGCCTGTTCCCACCGAGGAAGAATTCTATGCGCGCCTGGATCTCCCATACATTCCACCAGAGTTGCGCGAGGACGCAGGTGAGATCCAGGCTGCCGAGAAGGGCGCGTTGCCAAACCTCGTCGAGGTCTCCGACGTGCGGGGGGACCTGCACGTACACACCAACTACTCCGATGGGAAGGGGACCATCGAGAGCATGGCCGAGGCCGCCATTGCGCTGGGCTATGAGTACCTCATCTTCTGCGACCATTCCCAGAGCCTCAAGGTGGCGAACGGTCTCGCCCCGGATCGCCTGAGGAAAAAGATGGATGCCGTCAGGAAAGCGGATGATAAGTACGACGAGATCCGACTTCTATGCGGATCCGAGGTGGACATCCTCAAGGACGGCGCGCTTGACTACGAGGACGACTTGCTCGCCGAACTAGACTTCGTGGTCGCTTCGGTCCACACGTCGTTCGGCATCGGCGAAGAAGCGATGACGGGGCGCATCATCCGGGCCATCAACAACCCTCACGTCCGCACCATCGGCCATCCCACCGGCCGCATCCTGAACCGCCGCGAACCCTACGAGGTGGATGTCTCCCGTCTCATAAAGGAGGCCGCCGCCACGAACACCGCCCTGGAGCTCAACTCCTACGTGGACCGCCTCGACCTCGCCGTCCCCTACGTCCGGGAGGCCATGAACGCCAGTGTCCGCATCACCATAGACACCGACGCCCACGACGAGACGGCCCTGAGCCTCATGAAGTTCGGCATCTCGCAGGCGAGACGTGCGTGGGTGGAGAAGGAAGGCATCATAAACTGCCTGCCGCTCGCCGAGTTCGAAGAGTACCTGAGGGCTGGCAAGTAGCCGTAGCCGTGTGGAAGGTCAATAGTTCGTCGCCGGATCGCTGAAGATGGGCTGGGCCTTCGGCCCGAAGTACACGCGAGAATGGACGAAGCCCGTGCCATCGGTACTCACGGGGATCTCGATGACCGCGCGTCCACGGGCTCTCCGCGGCGCTGCCGGTTGGGGTCGCGGTGTTTGGAAGGGCCGGCGCCGTGGGGTTGAGGATCCCCCCGCCCGGCTGAGAGAAAC
>JACDGB010000401.1 GCA_013815485.1 Rubrobacter sp. | reverse complement strand
GCGCTGAACAGTCCGGCCAGCCCGGCGTACGCGCCCAGCGGCTGGCCTTCGCTCTCGTCGTAGCCTGTGAATAGCTCCTTCAGGGACGAGGCGTCGGCCCCGAGTTTCTTCCCGATCCGTGCTTCCCTCGACATGCTCTGCCTCCTTGTAATCACACTATATCTTGTCCATCGCCCCTGACCATGAACAGTCACCTAATCGGAAAAACGTGTAGCGCCGGAGAGGGAGTAAACTAATTCTTCCCCACCGCGACATGCTCAATATACCCCGTGAAGGGCGTGCCCCACACCTCCTCCGATACGCCCGTCCTACATACTTCGGGCCATTATCGGCCACGGAACCCGATCCTGGCTCCCGCGTGGGACATCATTCACACCGACACTTATATGCACGCGGTATATAGCTGCTGTTGCCTCATCGGGACGGGTGATCTCCCGGAAGAGGCGCACGATGAGATGCGGAAGTGCCGTGGCATGGCCCTGAGAAAAAGGAGACACCAGATGGCTTACGCTTCGACGCGCGAGACCTTTGGACAGCTATTCGAGGAGCCGGAGAAGTACGTTGGATACGGGGTCCACGACCCGATGGGGCAGAAGATCGGGCGCCTCCAGAAACTCTTCGTGAACGCCGAGGCCGAGCCCGAGTATGTGAGGGTCGGGCTCGGCTTGTTTGGGCTGAGGTCGGTCTTGATCCCCGTGGAAAGCGCCCTGGCCGATGAGGAGCGCAAACGGCTGACGCTTCAGTAAGTTGAGTCCGGGCGGGGGCTCGCCCGAAAACTCTAGACGACCGCCGAAGTAGGCAGTCCCGGCGGCAGCGTTTTCAGCAACAAGACCTCGTGCTCCTCATCAGCCTCATAATCCTCCGGGGAGAGTCCGAGGGCGTCAGCGGCCTGGCGCGGCGGCAGATACAACCACTCATCTTCGAGGCGACGGTAGGCTTTGATGGCCGCCAGCATGCCCTCTGGGATGGGCCGCCGTTCAACTCTTTCCGGTATTCGCCAGGGGAGTAGAGGCGCAGTTTGATCTCTTCGTTCTTACCGAACCCCGTGCTCTTGAGGAACTCCCGCTGATTCTGGGGCGCTTGGGCCACCTCGCGGTCAATGTCCTCAGCGCGGGTCCGGGGCTGCGCGCCATTCGAACCATCCCTCCGCCGGAGGGACACGAGCACTATCACCAGCACGCCGAGCAGAACTACGACTAGCCCGATCTCCATAAGAAAAGTAATCGTGAGTTCCATCGTTGCTCCTTGCGTTACGCGGAACTGACCCCCGTATCTTCGCACGCGTGCTGTGCAGAACTGTGCATCTTTCCACTTCTAAGCGGCTTTTTACATCGTTATATGTAGCCTGATTCATCCTTTGGGCCATTCGAGGCAGGATATCCGCCCGTGGCGGTCCTGGTTGGCTATTCGCAGAGCAACCGAGGTCTGTTTGGCTTCATCTTGCTGACCTCGCCCGCGATTACAAGCAGGCGAGCTACTTGTGGCCGCCGCCACTCTGTCACTGTTACGATGCGCGTTTGGCCAGCCCGAGGACATAGCCCCCTCGTCCTGCGCCCCATAGTTCTGGAGAGATGTGTTTGTGGAGATCCCGGCGTGGCTCAATCGCGCCGGGATCTCCCGTTTGTGAGGCTATGGGATGACGAACGGGATGATGTACGCCTGGATCGTCACGATTATCGCCATCACGACCGTGAGCCCGATGGACCATTTGAGGACCAGGCGCAGGAGGTCGCCCTCCCTGCCCTGAAGGCCCGTGGCGCTGGTGCCGACCGCGAGGTTCTGCGGTGAGATCATCTTGCCCAGGACGCCGCCGGATGAGTTTGCGCCCACCGTCAGGTTGGGGCTTATCCCGATCTGCTGCGCCGTCACTTTCTGGAGGTTGGCGAAGAGCGCGTTCGACGATGTGTCCGAGCCGGTCAGGGCGACGCCGAGCCACCCGATGAACACCGAGAAGAACGGGAAAAACACGCCTGTAGCGGCGAACGCGAGGCCGAGGGTGTAGGTGATGCCAGCGTAGTTCAGGAGGTAGGCGAGGCCCAGGATCGAGGCTATCGTCAGGATGGCCGCCCACAGTTGCTTGAGGGACTGGCCGTAGATCCTGAGTGCCTGTCCCGGACCGACGCGCAGGACGGCGAGTGAGATGAGGTCGGCGATCAGGATGATCGAACCAGCAGCCGAGAGCCAGTTGGTCGCGAAGACGGCGGAATAGGGTGCTGGCTTGGGTACGACGGGCGGCTGCTGCTCTATCTCCTCGTTGAGGCCTGGCCAGGGGACCTCCGGCGCTCCCGTCGTCGGGTTTACCTCAGCGGAGGGGAAGTTCACCGTCTCTTGAATGGTGCCCACCACGTCGCCGACTGGGGGAATCTTCACAAACAAAAACAGCGCCACGATGATGACGAAGGGCGACCACGCATACAGCGTGCGCCCGAGCGGCGGCGTATCGTAGTCCTCGCGCTCGGACGCGGGGGGCTCATGCTCGAAGTGCCACTCGGTCGAGGGACGCCAGACCGTGAGCAATACGACGACCGCGACGGCGGATACTATGGCGGCGAGGAGGTCTGCGAGCTCCGGGCCGAGCGTGTTGGAGACGATGAACTGCATCCCGGCGAAGGCTACGCCTGCCACCAAGACCACGGGCAACACCTCCACCATCTTTCTGAACCCGGCCATCACCGTCACCAGCATTCCGGGGATGATGAGGGCGAGCACCGGCGTCTGCCGTCCGACCATCTGCGATAACTCCATCGGGTCGAGTCCGGAGACGGAGGCT
>JACDGB010000400.1 GCA_013815485.1 Rubrobacter sp. | reverse complement strand
GAGCCGTATGGGCGATGCGCTCGTCGTCCGGTGGATCCGGCAAGAAACGCCCGGCGTTCTGGAAGGCCATCCTCACCCACCTCGCCCGGTAGCCGTGGCGCCGAGTCCGGGCGAAGAGAGCGTAAGTCGTGAGACCCTCGCTTCGTAAGCCGTGTCTTCCTTTTCGACTTACGAGCCCACGATGCACGGAAGTACCGAATCTGTCACCCGCATTATAGTAAGGCGATGAGCGAATCTCTGATAACCCGCCCTTTGGTGATGCTGATCCTTGCGGCCTTCGCTGCTTTGTTCGGCTTTCAGCTACTGCTCTCCGTGGTGCCGCTGTACGCCAACGCGATCGGCGGAGGTAGTTCGGGGGCGGGGCTCGCCACGGGCGCGTTCATGCTCTCCACCGTGCTCACCCAGATCCAGATGCCCCGCCTCCTGAGACGCTTCGGCTACGGCGCGGCACTCGCCGTCGGGTTGCTGTTGCTCGGGCTTCCCGCCTTCCTGTACACGCTGGCACAGGGGATGTCCTCCATAGTGGCCGTCACGCTCGTGCGTGGGGTGGGGTTCGGAATCGTCACCGTCGTGTTCGCGGCCCTGATAGTGGAACTGGCCCCGCCAGGTCGCCGGGGAGAGGCGCTCGGGTTGCTCGGCGTCGCCATCACGGTGCCCACGATCTTCGCTAACTCGCTTGGCATATGGATGTCCGACCGCTTCGGTTACGAGATGGTCTTCCTGATCGGCGGCCTCTTCCCTCTCCTCGGCCTCGGCGCCGTCCTCGGCATCCGGCGCGCAGCGCCGTCCACGCTGGAAGGCCGCAGCGCCGGGTTCTTCGCCGGGCTGCGGCGCGGGCCGCTCAGACGCCTCGCCCTCCTCTTCTGCACCACCACTATGGCCGCCGGCGTGATCATCACCTTCCTTCCCCTCGCGGAGCCGGGGGCCAGTCTCTTTTCGGCGGCGGGGGCGTTGCTCATCGTCGGGGTCGTCTCCACGATCAGCCGCTGGTGGGCAGGACGTTTCGGAGATCGCCACGATGCCCGGCTCCTGCTCGCTCCCGGCCTCATCGCGTGCGCGGCGGGGACGGCCATCATACCGTGGGGCGGGGCGCTTATGATCTCCGGTTCCGTCATCTTCGGAACCGGGTTCGGGCTCCTCACCAACGCCACCCTCGTCCTCACCATGCAGCGCGTCTCCAAGACCGAATACGGACTCGGCAGCACCCTCTGGAACGCCGCCTTCGACGCCGGAACCGGCCTCGGAGCCTTCGCGTTCGGCTTCATCGTCTCGGCCCTCGGGTTCTCGTGGGCCTTCTTGCTGTGCGCTTTGCTCGTAGCGTCCGCGCTCGTCCTCGTCTATTTGGACTTCGCCGACTGACTTGACTACATCAACGACGAAAAATGTTCTTGTGATGCCACTGCAAGGACGTGAGGTCAGGCCAGTAAACTTCCTCTGATGGACGCACGATGCCACGCCCTTCGAGGCTTGACAAATAGCCGGGCAAATTACTGGCAACTCTCAACTGGGCGGACGCGAAGATCTCGTACGATGGCGCAACCCTCAGTAGCCCTTCATCGAAGGTCCAATGGCACGTCCGGCACAGCGCCATGCCGTTTGCGGGCCGGTCGTCGTAGTTCACGCTCCAGGGAACGATGTGCGCGGCGTCAACCACTGTATGTCCATCCAACGTCCGCACCCGAAGACCGCACAGGGCGCAGCGGTGAGAATAGGCAATGACAAGCGCGCGCCGAAATCCCTGATCCCTGGCGGTGGGACGGCACGCTTCCACCCACTCCAGCGTCTCCCTGACAGCCTGCTCGTTTCGTCTCCCCAACAATTCCTTGCTGTACAAAAACGCCTCGTGGTTTATGGCACTCCGCTCGACCAAAGAGCCGCGCATCTCCGGAGCGAAGTATGTCTCGATCAAGATGGAGCGTAAGAAGCTACGAGATTCCGGGACGCCAAGAAGCTCGTAAAGGGCTTCGTCTAGCCAAGCACCAAGTACAGTCTCTTCGAGACGTGACAGGGAACGTATCTGAGACGCGGAGTTCAATACGTCCTCTTTGCCTCGTTTCGGCAAGAGGTGCCAGAATCCATCACCTTGCAGGTGGAAGAATGGCAGAGCAAGATTTCCCCGCCGATTGAACGCCATAACCTGTTCCCAGTACCGGGCGAACAGTTCGCCCAGGTCAGAGGTGAGTTCGATCAGGTTGGACTTGATCTCATCTTGCTCGAACAGATCCAGGACAGAGAGCAACAACAAAGGCTTGTGCGGTGCCCGATAGTAAGTGGCCTCAGGCCAGCGAGCACGACTCTTATCAGTTCGTAGACCTGCAAAACGTCTGGCGTAATCTGTTGTTCTCTCGTCCAAAGCACAAGTATGGTACAGGCTAAACAGTAGAGGGATCTCGCAGCCAATCTGCTAGAGTTCTCGTGTCCGCAGGGGTGGGATCGGAGGTTATTTCATGGCAGGGCTCGAAGGCAAGGTGGCCGTGGTCACGGGCGGCGGAGGCGGACTGGGCACGGCCATCTGCTCCCGTCTCTCATCCGAAGGCGCGGCGGTCGCCGTGGTCGAACAGGAGCTTGAAAAAGCGGAGAGAGTGGCCGATGCAATCGTGGCGAACGGTGGACGCGCCCTCGCGGTCGAGGCAGACGTATCGGACAAGGGTTCCGTGGAGGCGATGGCGGAGCGGGTGACGGATGAACTGGGGAGCCTGGACGTGCTCGTCAACAACGCGGCGATCTACCCTCGCCGGGCTTGGACAGAGATCGAAGAAGAGGAATGGGACCGGGT
>JACDGB010000399.1 GCA_013815485.1 Rubrobacter sp. | reverse complement strand
GTGCCAAGGGGTGGCTGTCGGACCTGGAGCCGCCTGGCATGATGACGCGCCTGGAGATACTCAGCGCATTTCCCGAGCACAAGATCACCGCGGCGGCGCAGAAGCGGATCGTCCGGGCCGCGAGACCGCGCCCCAAGGAGCGGCGGCTCTGCTACGTCTGCGGGCGGTAGGGCGGTACCGGGCCATCTCCCAATCGCACCACACGGTAGAGATCGGCCTGGTCATCAGGATCCTGAACGCCCTGGCCATCTACGACTGGGCGCCGCGCATACGTACCGTGTCGCTGTGCCCCAACCACCACGCCTACGAGCATCTCCTACGCCGCCAGAAGAAGGTGGTACCCCCGGAGATCGCGGAAGCGTTTCGCACGGAGCTCTCCGAAGCGGAATGGGAGAGGCTGATCGAGATGGACGACGCACGTCTCGATGCCAACGAAAACGTCTGGCGTGAGATCCGGGAGGAGTTCTTGCGCCGAGAGAACGCCGCCGGGCGATCGGGGCTGAAGCCGGGCGGGGGCGCCGCCGACACCTCCTAGCCGGCCATCTCCTCGGCCTCCAACTCGCCGCCGTGGATCCTCCGGAGGGCCCTTATCGCGTCGGCCTGGGCGGTCTCCATGAGGTGGCCGTAGAGGCCCATGGTCATGGTGATCGACTCGTGGCCGAGCATCTCGCGGACGGTGTCCGGGTAGACGCGCCACTCGTGGAGCATGATCGAGGCGAATGTGTGCCTGAGCTCGTGGAGCGTGAGACGCGGCAGCCCCGCCGCCTCGAGATCCGGCTGCAGGTGCCTGAAGCGCAGGTTGTTCCGGTTCATCGGGGATCCCGTCGTCGAGGGGAAGACGAGGTCGCCTTTCCCGAACGGTAGCCCTTCGCCGGCCAGCCTGACCCTCTGCGCCTTGAGGGCGTCGGAGGCCTCCCAGTGGAGCGCCAGCGTGCGCCGGCTGGCCTTGCTCTTGGGCGGCTTGAAGTAGAACCCTCCCCCCTGCTTTATGGCCAGCGTGCGGCGGACCCTCAGGGATGCCGGGTCAACCCCGAGGTCGAGGTCCCCCCACCTGAGGCCCAGGAGCTCGCCGGGCCTGAGGCCGGTGCGGACCGCGGCGACGTAGTAATGGTGCCAGCGCTTCCCCGCCGTCGTCTCGAAGAGGACGCGGGCCTGCTCGTCGGTGAGCGCCCGGATCTCCTCTCCACCCTCTTCCTCGCCGTCGACTTCGGTGGGCTTTGGCGGGTCAACGAGATCCGCGGGGTTCTGTGGCATCAGGCCCCACCGAACCGCCTGCTTTAGGGCCATCTTGAGGGTGGTGTGGATGTCGCGCCGGGTGGAAGCGGCGAGCGGTGCGCGGCCCTGGCTTTCCATGCGGGCCATCCGGACGTAGAGGGTGTGGATCTGGCGCGCCTGTAGGTCCTTTAACCTGACATGCCCGAGCGCGGGAGAGATGTGCACCCGGACGTGATACTCGCGTTTCTCATGGGTCTTCGGGGCCACCGAGGGCTCGACCACGTTTCGCAGCCACTCATCCAGGTACTCGCCGAGAGGCGGGTTCTGCGGCGCGTCCGGGACCCCGCCGAGCAGGTCGTTTTGCTTCTGCATCAGCCACCGGTGGGCGGCCTCCCACACCTTCTTCGTGGTGCTCGCGCGCTTGGTCCTCGTCCGCCCGGTATCGGGGTCGTAGTAGGGATATGAGAGCGCGGCACCCCACCGGCCATCCGGACGCTGCCAGACCGAGCCCGATCCGTTCGGGGCCTTCTTACCCTTCCTCGACTTCCCCATACCTCACAGGGTAGCGCGGGAGCGGGGCAGGCGCCAGGAGTAGACAGCCCGTTTGTATCTTCCCGCGTTGGTTCGTGTACGGGCTCATGGTTGGGTTCGGAGTTATGGTCGTGTACGTGGGTAGCAGTCGGAGCCGCTCGCCCAATACCGGGGTATAGAAGGCCCGGTTCACTCTTAATCTCTAGGTTCCAGGTTCGAGTCCTGGGCGGCTCACTAAAGAATTCGCTGCAAATGGTGGGTATACGGGCTGGTCCTGGCGGGCTCGCCGGAGCTCTTGACACTACTTTGACACTAACCTACTGAACCTTTCTGTGCGGGGCAGCGATTCCGCGTACCTTGTTGGAGCCAGCAGCAAGTATAAGATCGTACAATCCTCCTACGAACGTTGCTTGACTGGGTCAACCGGTTGCGGTTGCTGATAATAGCAATCAACTGTCTTGCATAGCGCTTGGCGACTCAACTGGAAATCTCGCGCTACGTTGACAACCGGGACCGCCGGCTCAGATTTTACCGGCCGGAACAGTGAGCGTTGGCGGATCCTCGTGGGGAAACAGCTTTTTGCGTACCAGCCGCAGCGCTTCGAGGGCGCGCCGTACCTGCCCTTCGGTGTTGGCCGCGGTGACCGTGAAGCGCAGCGCGCCGCGGTCGATCGGCACTGCCGGGAACAGCGCGGGCGTGATCAGGATGCCGTGGCTCCAGAGGACCTTGCAGGCCTCTATGACCTCGTCCACGTAGCCGATCCTCACGCCGACGAGCGGGAACATCTCGTTGTTGTCCACAGCGAAACCCAACGCCCGGGCCCCCGCGACCAGCTCTCGGGTCAGGCCCAGCAGGCGCCGGCGGATCTCCGCCCCCTCGTCGTTCTGCGAAATCTTCAATCCCGTCAGGGCGCTCGCCAGGCTGGCCGTCGGGCAGGGCCCGGAGAAGACCGCGGTCGAGGCCATGGCCAGCCGCCGCTTCTCGGCCTCGTCCGCGCAGCTGACGAAGGCGGCCATCGAGGAGAACGCCTT
>JACDGB010000398.1 GCA_013815485.1 Rubrobacter sp. | reverse complement strand
CTGCTGCCCAGCGGAAAGAGCGCCATCGAGGCCTCGCAGGAGGATGGCGACTCGGTAATCCTGAAGAACGCCGAGGTGGAGGAGGACCGGGGCCGGATTATCCTGACCGAAGAGGGGATGAAAGAGGCCCTCTACCATGACTGTCCCGAGGAGGACTTCGAGCGGGCCAGGCTTCTGGTCAGCCCTCAACCCCTCGCGCCGTTGGGGACACCGGTGGAGGTGACGGAGGACAACTTCGGGAGCGTGCGGCGAACCTACGTGCATACCACCCAGGACAGGGCCGTCAGCCCCGCCGCCCAGGAGAAGATGTACACCGAGCTGCCCTGCGAGAAGGTCGTATCGATGGCGACGGGCCACCTGCCGTTCTTTGCCGCACCAGAAGAATTGGCGGGACGCCTCGACTCCCTGGCAAAGCTCTAGCCCAGAGCATTCGGAGCCCATATCTCCACAAAGCCGGGGTCTCGGGCGTTAGAGAAGACGACCGCTAGAAAAGGTCCGAGTACAATAGGGGCGTTATGAGCAACGCGGCGAGCAGGTTCGAGGACATCCTGAAGAGGCGGATAGACCCCCGGAAGGGGAGGCCAGCTCGTTCCACCGGGCCGCCCGAACAGCTCGAACGGTATCGTCGTGTTACCGGGGTGCTCCCCGAGGGCTTCTGGGAGATGCCGATGCCCAACGATCCGGAGGCATCCGTTCGCGCGGCCCTGACCGAAGAGCGCGACAGCCGACCATAACCTTTGCGCTTCTGGGACGCCTCCGCCGTGGTCCCGGCTCTTGTGAGAGAGCCGAAGACGGAGGTGATCCTGTCCTTACTCCGCGAGGACGAAGGCATGACGGTCTGGTGGATTACGCAGATCGAATGCGCCTCCGCCTTGAGCCGCAGGCTGACGGAAGGGACCTTCGATCTTTGGCGCTTCGATCAGTCGGTGGACAGATTGGCGGCTCTTCTCGGCGAATGGACAGAAGAGCAGCCTTCCCGCGAGATGAGGATGCTGGCGGAATATTTCCTTGTGTTGCATCGCTTGAAGACGGCGGACGCGCTGCAACTCGCCGCGGCCTTTCAATGGTGTGGATGGAACCCGGAAGGTAGAGAATTCGTGTGCCTGGACAACAAGCTTCGTACCGCCGCTGCCCTGGAAGGCTTTTCGGTCCTTCCGCTTACGAACTGACAAAAGGTGTGTTGCTTCGCTACCGGAGGTGTGCAACGCGCAACAACCGGACCTCGACCGCGCTCACGGAGTAACTCGAACTTCTCGCCGAGCATCGGCGGGCGCTCATCACCGCATCGTTAACGGGGCGGATCGAGGTTCCGGAGGCGGCGTCATGAACTCCTACTGTAAATAGAGCGAGATCGCAGAGTTGCGGTAGCATGGTTATCATGTAAGAGGTTACAGCGATCCGCAGGGGAGAGGTCCGATGTCAGAACGCGAACCAAAGACTGGGAAGATCAAAGCTCAAGTCTCCGAGGGACTGGACGAAGCAAGAGAATTCGCCCGAACGCTAGACATCGAGCAGGTCAGGAGCGGCCAGTGGTTCGTCGAGCTGCTGCAAAAGGTGGTCTACGCTTACGATCGCAACGCCCGGACGGAGTATTTCCAGCAGAAGTATCCAGGGCTGTCACCCGATGAGATCGCGGACATACTGATCTCGGTGACGGCCCGGTACGCGACCGTAGCCGGAGGGGTGGCCGGGGCGGCGGCGACCTCGACCCAGCTAACCACTCTAAGCTCTTTCGGGATGACCGCGCCGTTGTTCTTTGGCGTTATCGGAGCGGAGATGCTCTACCTCGCGCGGATTCAGATGCGGCTGGTGCTCGACCTCTCCGTCGTCTACGATCTCCAGCTCGACCCAGAGGACCCCGAAGATGTGCTTATGGTCTTCGGCTACGCCGTGGGGGTCGCGCCGACGGAGTTGCTTGGAACGGTTGCCAGCAAGGCTGCCGGGGGTGGAGCGAAAACACTGGTGAAAAAGTACGTTAGCAAGAGCGTGCTGAAAACGATCCAGAGCTTCGCCCGAAAGCTGGGCTTCACGATCCTGCAGCGCACCATCATCAAGTATACGGTCCCCGTGGCCTCCGCTATCGTGGGCAGCACATACAACTACGCGACTACCAGTTCGATGGGCCGGATCGCGAAGGCTCACTTCAGGAACAGGGGCAAGTTTACCGGAGAGTTACAAACCCTGGTCTCGCGCCAGAACACCTACGATCTGGTGTTCCCCGCCGCGGCCATGTACATGGCTCACCTCGACGGCGAGCTTTCGCCGAAGGAGCGGGATCTCTACCGGGCCATGCTCTCGCGGATGACGTTCTCGGAACACGCCGAGGCCGAATTCCGCAGGCTCGTGGACGACGAGGCGAACCTCATCGAAGCTGCCGCCAGGATAGAGGACATGGAGCTACGCCGCAGCCTGATGGACGTGTTGGCGTTGATGGCCGTCTGCGATGGCGAACTGGCCGAGAAAGAGAGCGAGTTTCTCGCGAACATCGCCGGGCGGTTGGAAGTGACGTTGAATCCGGACGAGGTCGAGAAGAGAACCCGTGACTACCGGGTGACCGTCAAGCAAAGCATGGCCGGTAAAGCAGCGGATGCCATCAGAAATACGACCACGGCAACTGGTCGAAGAGCGAAGGGCGCGCTCGGGAAAGTCCTGAAACGCAGGACGATATCCACTTCAGATCGTGAGCCAGATGAGTCGTGACAGGAGCATAGTCGGATGAAACCGGACGAGCGGACATTCGAGGAACATATCGCAAATTCGCTGGTGGAGCGTGGCGGATACCGAAC
>JACDGB010000397.1:2091-2795 GCA_013815485.1 Rubrobacter sp. | reverse complement strand
AAGTAGTCATTCAGGCTTCGGACCTCGTCCCCTACGTCTCGTGGGGCACGACCCCGGCCCAGACCGTCGGCCTCGACGAGGCAGTCCCCGAGCCCGAAAACGACGGCCACGAGCGAGCCTTGAAGTACATGGATTTGAAGCCGGGAACTCCGATACGCGACATCGAAGTAGATACAGTCTTCCTCGGCTCATGCACCAACGCCCGCATAGAAGATTTACGGGCAGCGGCTCGCGTCCTCGAAGGGCAGAAGGTCAAGGAGGGCATCCGGGCGATGGTCGTCCCCGGCTCCATGCGCGTGAAGAAGCAGGCGGAGGAGGAAGGACTGGACAGAATCTTCACCGACGCTGGCTTCGACTGGCGCAACGCGGGGTGCTCGATGTGTCTTGGGATGAACCCGGACATCCTCGCGCCCGGTGAGCGGTGCGCCTCGACATCCAACCGCAACTTCGAGGGGCGGCAGGGCAAGGGCGGCAGGACGCATCTCGTCAGCCCGGCGGTGGCGGCGGCGACGGCGGTCATGGGGCGGTTCGCCTCGCCCTCGGAACTCGGCGTACCCGTGGAGGTGCTCTAGTGGATCCCGTAAAGAAGGTCGTAGGCAAGGCGTTGCCGCTGGGGTGGGACGACGTAGACACGGACCAGATCGTGCCAAGCGACGCCCTCAAGCGCATCGAGCGGACCGGCTTCGGCCAGTTCCTGTTCTCCG
>JACDGB010000397.1:0-2081 GCA_013815485.1 Rubrobacter sp. | reverse complement strand
TCGGAACTCGGCGTACCCGTGGAGGTGAGATAGATGGACCCGGTAAAGACCGTCTCGGGCAAGGCGTTGCCACTCGATTACTCGGATGTGGACACGGATCAGATAGTGTCCAGTGACGCTCTCAAGCGCATCGAACGCACCGGCTTCGGGCAGTTCCTGTTCTCCGCGTGGCGCGAAGATCCCGAGTTCGTGATGAACAAGCCCGAGCATGAAGGCGCGGTAGTCCTGCTCGCGGGCGAGAACTTCGGGTGCGGGTCCAGCCGCGAACACGCCGTATGGGCCATCCAGGACGCCGGCTTCGGCGCCGTAGTCGCCCCATCATTCGCCGACATCTTCAAGAACAACTCCTCAAAAAACGGACTCCTGATCGTCGAGTCGCCAGAGTCATCCGTCAAGAAGCTCCTCGAAGCCGTGCGTGAAGACCCCGATACCCCCATCACCGTGGACCTCGAAAACCGCACCGTCACCGGTCCCGGCGTCGAAGAGCCCTTCGACATAGACGACTTCACCCGCCACCGGCTCCTCAACGGCCTGGACGACATCGCCATCACGCTCACGCACGAGGACGACCTGGAGACCTTCGAGCGGTCACGTCCGGGTTATCTACCGAGCGTGCTGTAATTTTTACAGCACGACTACCTGAACCGGGGCTGTTCCGGGATAGGTCAGACCTATCTCTCGGGCCGCGGCCAGCGAGAGGTCTATGTCGCGACCGGCTACGTAAGGGCCGCGGTCGTTGACGGTAACCTGGACGGTCTCGCCGCCGTGGTTCACCCGCAGCCGTGTCCCTAGCGGCAAGCTCTTGTGGGCCGCCGTGTACGCGTCGGCGTCGAAAGGTTCGCCGCTTGCCGTCGGCCTGCCTTCCAGCGAGCGTCCGTAATAGGAGGCAAGCATCGTCTGTTCGTTCGTGGTGGTGTCCGCCCGCGAGGTGTGTCCCGGGGCGTCCGGGCCCGCAGCCTCATCGTCGTAGTAAACGCCGGTCTCGGCGGGATGCCAGGCATCGCCAGGAGAGACCGCAGCGCCCTCAGCCTTGCCTGCAAACGCGAAGGAGGCCGCGAACAGGCTTCCCACGAAGAATGCAACCGCCAGACCTCTCTTCAAACCAAATGCAGCCAAGATTTTCCTCCAATAATGTCGAAAGCCTTCTCCGTAAAAAGAAAACCTAACATATTGGAACAAGATTGCAACGTAAAGTAACTGAAAGTAACGGCACTCGTAGGCTCTCGAAGCGCATATCATCACTGGCTGCTCCCGGAAGCTCGAATACACGCACGCGGAGAACTTGGAATCTGATCCCACCCTCACGCACGGGGATGATCTGGAAACGTTCGAGCGGTCGCGCTCAGGCTACCTGCTACCTAGTTTCGTGTACTCCGGTCATCAAACGCGATCCTCATAGGACTCCGGCAGCTATGCTAGAGCCTCTTGCAGCAGGCTCAGGATTCCTCGAAGTAGTCGGAATCCACCCGCTTGATCTCGTAGGAAGACTCGACTGTGGTGCCAACGTCATGGTCGATCATGAGTCCCGCGAGTTCTTCGCCGTCCACTAGGACGAGGCTGCTCTCTATGTCGCGAGCGTAATCGAGCGCGGCCTTTGAGAAATTAGAAGTTGTAATGAAGACGCCTTTCCTGGCTTTCTGGCCTTGCAAAGCACCGGCGAATTGCTGGATATCCGGCCTTCCGACCTTATTCTCCCATCTCTTGGCCTGTACGTAGATGACATCCAGGCCGAGCCGGTCTTCCTTGATCGTGCCATCGATCCCACCATCGCCGCTCCTGCCGATGACCTCGCCAGCGTCCGCTCGCGTGCCGCCATAACCCATGCTCACCAGCAAGTCCACCACGAGACGTTCGAAAAATACCGGAGAGCATGACTTGACCTGTTGCAAAATCTCTTCTGCGAGGCCGCTTCGGACATTCCGGCATGCGTCGCTCATGATCTCAGAGGGCGTACGCGTCTCATCCACAGGCTCTGGATGTCCTCGAGGCGGGTCCGACGTTCTGTCTTTCTTACTGCTCCGAAACGAGAGATGCTCCGGGTAACGATCCAGCAGCTTGAGGTTGATCCGATCCGGTTCTTC
>JACDGB010000078.1 GCA_013815485.1 Rubrobacter sp. | reverse complement strand
CTTCATAAGGTGGACCGGGCTCCTGTGCGTGCCCGGCGGCATGCTCTGGGCCCTCTCGCCGCTCGGCGTTCACCTCTCCGAGCTCAAATTCAAGACGCCAGATTTGTTCTGGAAGCTCTTCCCCTCCGCGCCGCTGATCCTGTTACTCGGCCTGATCGGGCTTCAACTGCGGCAGTCGGGGCGATCTAGTTGGCTACAGAAGGCCGGGTTCTTCGCAGCGACCGTGGGCCTCGTGCTGGTTGTACTGGGCGACGTGGGCCTGTACTGGCTCGAGTTGGACAACGTCTACATCATGACGGCGCCAGCCTGGCGATCCTTCCGGCTGGGGCTCATATTGCTTGCTCTGGGTTCGATCCTCTTCGGTGTCTTCGCCCCGAAGGATGGCGCGCTCCCGACGTGGGGTTTGGTGCCGTTCGTGATCGGAGGTCTGTGCGGCATGGTCTCCTTCGTCCACGATTTCGGGACGTCCGGGGCGGTCTTGTGGGCGATCTTCGGCGCCGGATGGGCATGGCTAGGCTTCTCCCTGCTGGTCCACGGCCTTCTGTCCTTTTGGCGCAAAAAGCGCGCGCCCGCCAAGTCCTCGCCTCCCGAGCCAAAACCTCTATAATCTACCGCCGTGACCACGGAAGGAAACTCACGCAGCGGCGAGTCCGTGCCCGACAAGGAGCCCGAGGCGGGCGTCGGACAGCACGACCATCCGCCTGATGCGGCGGGCGATGCGCCCTCAGGAGTGCCCGGCGCGGTCGCGCCTGAAGTACTGGGACGTGACGAGAACGACAAGGACGACACCAACGTCGCCAAGGTGGCGCGGGGCGCGGGGATAAGCACTGCCGGGCAAGGGATAGGCCGGGTTCTGGGTTACGTGGCCCAGGTCGCCGTGGCGCGGTTGCTCGGCAGGGAGCTGTACGGGTTCTTCACCCTGGGCGTGGCCGTGGTTAATGGTGTTCACATCCTCAGCCGCTTCGGGATGGAGAACGGCGTGGTGCGCTACGTCGCCCACTACCGGGAGGAAGGCGACCTCGCCAGGGTGCGGGGCACGATCCTCCAGGTTTTGCTGGTTACGCTGGGGATTAGCCTCGCGCTATCGGTGGTGATGTTCTTCGGGGCGGATCTCATAGTGGAGCGTCTTCCCAAGGACGCGCCGTACATGGGCACCGTGCTGCGGGCGTTCGCGTTCGTGTTGCCGTTCTTCGTGTTTATGAGCATGACCGCGTGGGCCACGCAGGGTTTTCAGACCGTTACCTACGCCGCATACATCCAGCAACTCATACGTCCCGGTCTGTTCCTGGCGCTCGTCGGGGGCTGCTACTTGCTCGGGGCCAGCACGGTCGGCGTGATAGCCGCCTACGGGATCGCCATGTTCCTCGCCGGGCTCGCCGGGTTGTACTACCTGAGAAAGCTCTTCCCACCGCTCTTCGACCGCCGAACCCCGGCTATCTTCGAGACCCGCTCGTTGTTCGGCGTCTCCGTGCCGATGAGCATTGCTCAAGGGGCGCAGTACCTCAACAACTGGTCGGCGATCCTGATTTTGGGCGCCTTCGCCGCTGGCGGACCCGTGGGAATCTTCAACGCCGCGGCACGCACCGCCACGTTCCTGACGGTGGTGCGCTTCGCTTTCTCCGGCATCTTCTCTCCCATAATCTCCGGTCTCCACGCCAGGCAGGACACGGAGGAGATGGGGCGGCTCTACAAGGACGTGTCGCGTTGGATCTTCACCGGCGCTTTCGTCCTTTTTCTGGTGATCGTGGTCTTCGCCCCCGAGGTCATGGCCGTGTTCGGCGAGGGCTTCGACGAGGGCGTCACGGCTCTCATAATCGTCGCCGTAGCCCAGCTCTACAGTTCCTCTGTCGGCCCCGCGCCCAGGATGCTGGCGATGACCGAAAACCAGAACCTGGCTATGATCGCAACGGCCATAGCTGCGGCTACCGGCGTCGTCGCGAGCCTCATCCTCGTGCCGCGCTTCGGGCTATTGGGCGCGGCCATAGGGATGGCGACCGCGATCATCACCGAGAACACGGGCACGATGTCGGCTGTGAAGTGGCGCCTGGGATACTGGCCGTTCAACTTCGCCTGGCTGAAACCCCTGTTCGCCGGTCTTATGGCCGCCGCCGCGACGTATCTCCTGAAGCTGGTCTTGACCATCCCCGGTGGCGCAATCCCGACGGTGTTCGTGCTGGGCGGGTTCCTGGGCCTCGCTTTCCTGGGCCTGCTGTGGCTGTTCGGTCTCTCCGAGACGGACAAGGAATTCCTCGGCGCGTTCCGGGACGCGGGACAGCGGCTGTTGCGGCGGGGGCGTGGATAACGTGTCCACGAAGGTTCTGTACGTCGCCGGGTTCGGGCGGAGCGGGAGCACGATCCTCTCGAATAGCCTCGGGCAGATCGGAGGCTTCTTCTCGGCGGGCGAGCTGAACTTCATTTGGAAGCACGCCCTGATAGAAAACCGCCTCTGCGGCTGCGGCCGTCCTTCCCGCGAATGCCCGGTCTGGCGGAGCGTCTTCGATGAAGCCTTCGGCGGCATGGACAAGGTGGACGCCCGCGAGATGATGCGTCTCCAGGCTTCCGGCGCCCGCACCCGCCACATCCCCCGAATGCTGACGGCGGGCGGCAGAGAGAGCCTCAAGGGCCGCATGGGCAAGTTCCTCGACGCCTCGGCCCGGTTGTATGAGGCCATAAAGTCCGTCACCGGGAGCCGGGTCATCGTGGACTCATCCAAAGAGCCGGCCTACGGCTACGCGATGGGCATGGTCCCCGAGCTAGACGTGCGGGTATTGCACCTGATCCGGGACCCCAGAGCCGCCGCCTACTCGTGGCTGAAGAAGAAAGCCCAGCCCGACAGCGAGGATAGGGAATTCATGCACCAGAAAAGCGCTCTGGACAGCGCGCTCCTCTGGGACGCCTGGAACGCCGCCATCGAAGCCCTCTGGCGCGGCCCGGATGACCACCTTCGCCTCCGCTACGAGGACTTCGTATCTAGCCCCAAGAACAGCTTCGAGCGGATACTGGACATGCTCGGCGAGTCCGAGGCGGGATTGCCCCTCACCGGCGCGCAGGAAGTCAAGCTCGGCGTCAGCCACACTGTCTCAGGCAACCCCAACCGCTTCGACACCGGTGCCGTCACGCTGCGCCAGGACCACGAATGGACCAAAAAGATGAAGCCCCGCGACAGGAACGTGGTTACGGGGCTGACGCTGCCGCTTTTGGCGCTGTATGGCTATCGCGCAGCAGTAAGTCCTCAGCGGTCAGCTAAGGGCTAAAAGGGCTTTGCACAAAAAGTCGGGGGTGAGTTCTATACATGGTGGTTCAGGCCTGAACAAAACACTACATTCTGTAGCCGCTTGTAATTTATGTGCAAGGCCGGCTAAAAGCTAAAACTGTACCGCTGCTCTTCCCAGGGATCTCCGTAGTTGTGGTAGCCGTTCTCCTCCCAGAACCCCGGCTTATCTTCCGCCAGGAACTCCAGCCCCCGCAGCCACTTCGCGCTCTTCCAGGCGTAGAGGCGCGGTATCACGAGCCGCATCGGCGCCCCATGTCCTTGCTCCAGCGGCTCTCCATTGTGGTGCGTCGCAAACAGCGCATCTTCCTCGTACAGTTCCTCCACAGGCACGTTCGTCATGTACCCGCCGTCGCAGAACGCCGAGAAAAACTTCGCCTCCGATTTGGGCATCGCCATTTCCAGTAGATGCTTCGCCCGCACGCCCGACCACACGTTATCCAGCTTGCTCCACGAGGTTACGCAGTGCATATCCGCCTTCACCTCGGCGGTCGAGAGCTCGTTCCACTCCTCCCAGGTGAATCGCAGCGGGTTCTCCACCAGCCCGACCATCGAGAAATCCCAGTCCCGCGGGTCGAAGCTCGGGGTCGGGCCGTAGGTCAGGATCGGCCACCGGTCCCCGACCAGATATTGTCCCGGTGGTACCCGTTCCTTGCCCCGCGCCGTGTCTATCTCGATGCGTTCCATCGCGCTACTTCGCCTCGACCTTTTTCTTCGGCTTCTGGCCGAGTTGGATCATCTCCGGCTGCACGCCCTCGGCGGGACCGTCCCCCAGTTCCGCGTCCTTGTACTGGTAGACGCCGCGGCAGGTGTGGCCGCCGGTGGTGCGCTTCTCGGTGTATGAGAGCCTTACGTTCGGGTTGATGGCGTTGACCATCGCCTTTTCGTAGGTGGAGAAGGCGGCGCAGGGTTTCACGTCCCAGCCGGGGACGCCATCGTGACCCATCCCGCCGAACCACGGGCAGCGGTCGGCGTTTATGACGTATTCGCCTTCTTTGGTTTCGGTGAGCGTGATCTCGATGTCGAAGAAACGGTTGGCGAGCATGACCACATCCACGGTGTCCTTCATGGTCTTGACGCCGAGTTGTTCTCGCAAGCCCGAGCCCTGTTTCTCCCCGATGCGGGTCATGGCGAGTTTGCCGACCTTCTGGCCGTCATATCCGAGGTCGTCGGCGGCCCGGATCATCTCGTCCAGGATAACCCCGGTCCCCGCGCTCGCTGCTTTCCACTTGTACCACGTCGGCCCCGGCAGCCCGAGCTTCATCGCCCACCGCGCCAGGAAGAGCGGTAACCTGGGGAGTCCGTAAACCGTAAGCCATTTCATGATGTGAGTCCTTCCTCCGCTTGAGCCGGTACAGGGACCATTATACCCGCCGAGTGTTCTTGTCCGACGAATTTCGTCACCGGGTGAGCAGGAGATCGGCCTTCTCGTCGCCCAGAACACTTCCGTGGCCTATTATTTGATCGTGAGGGAAAATCCGAGGGAGCGTCGTGAGCAGCATGAAGCCAATGGGAGGTAGCGGACGCCGGGTCTCGGCTCGAACACTGCGGGAGTTCGGGGACCTGGCGTTGGGGTACGTGGATCTCGGGCGGGAAGCTCTCTTTGGCGCGTCGCCAGACTACGATACGGTGAGTTGGGAGAGCGTGTTACGTGATCTGGAGTCGAGAGGAGATGGCGTGGCGGAGATCCTGGACGAGTTGGCGTTGCGCGACCTGGAAGAGGCTACGCGCCAGATATTGCGCTACGTCCACCAAGAAAATCCCCGCGGCGCGCAGTGGCCCGCCGACTCCATCCTGGCGCGCTGCTGTTATTTGCTTTGTCGCCTTGTCCGGCCCGCCATCGTCGTGGAGACCGGCGTGGCTTATGGGGTGAGTTCGGCTTTCGTCCTCCAGGCCCTGGAGGAAAACGGTCGTGGCGTGCTCCATAGCGTGGATCCGCCGCCTCTGCGCCGTGGTTACGCCAGGTCGTGGGGCGTGGCCGTGCCGGAGGAGTTGAAGGCCCGGTGGACGCTGCATCGCGGGACTAGCAAACGCATCCTCCCCGGCCTTCTCGAAAAGCTTGGCACGGTGGATGTTTTCCTGCACGATAGCCTGCACACCCACCGCAACATGCGCCGCGAGTTCGAGGCGGTCTGGCCTTGTCTGCGAACTGGCGGCGTCCTCATTGCCGACGATGTGGAGAGGAACCGGGCGTTCGGAGGGCTGCGGGAACTAAACCAGTCCCTCTGGCGTGTCGTGCGGGACAGGGAGGCACGCCCGCTGCACGGCAACGCCGCGCCCGTGACCTTCGGGGTCGTGGTGAAATAGGCTTCGGGGTTTGCTGCGCGGCGAAGTCGAACGGCGCGAGAATCCGGGTTTCCTCAACTCACGACTCGCGGCCTCACTAACGTAGCGAACTCTTCACTCGGACTCGCCGCGAAACCTAGTATCCCGGTCGTCCCATGCGCTTGTAGGTGATCTGCTTTCCTGCCTCCACCCCCGGCTGATCGAAGGCGTTGACGGCGTATAGTGAACCGGCAATCGCCGTCTGCGCTTCGAGGGCCTGAAAGAGATAGCCGAGGTTCTCTTCATTCATGGCGCCGAGTTTGATAGTGCAGTTGGGCCGCCCGGCTTCGGCGAGCGCGCGCCGCGTCGCGTCACACTCGACGTTCAACAATTCTCCCATCGTGTGTCCGCCGAGATATCCGACGCCATCGAGATCCTCGTAGGCTTCGGGGATGATCAGGTCGCGGGGATGCTCCTCGACCTCGACGATCTCGATGACCTTGTCTTGCGGGCCCTGCATGTAAAGCTGGACCTGAGAGTGTTGGTCTGTGGTCCCGACGGCGCCGTGGGGCGTCGAGCCCTTGCCGTCCTTTCCGAGCGATTCCGCCCAGAGCTGCACAAACCACGCCGCGGTTCTCTCCAGTGCGTCAGCGTAGGCCATCATGACGCGGACATTGCGCCCCCGCGCAGTGTCCATCAGGTAGTGCATCGCGGCTCCCCCGACCGCCGGGTGCTTCGCGCCTTGTGCCTCGATCTCGTCCACGCACTGGGCGGCTCCGCGCAGGAGGGCGTCAACGTCCAGGCCGCCGACGGCTGCTGGCAGGAGCCCGACCGGGGAGAGCACCGAGAAACGTCCGCCCACGTCCTTCGGAATCGAAAGCGTCCGAATCCCCTCGCGGGCGGAGATGCGGTTCAGATAGCCTTCCTCCGGGTCGGTGGTGAACACCGCCCGGCCCCCATAATCCCCGAGCACATCGCGGATGACCAGGAAATTCGCCATCGTCTCGGCTGTCGTGCCGGACTTGGTGACGACGTTGACCCAGGTATTCGCCGGATCCACGATGTCCAAAATGGCGCCCAAAGAGTTGGGGTCCGTGTTCTCGGCGAAGTGGATGCGGGGACCGCCACGGGTCTCGACCGGAAGCAAATTGTAATAAGGATGGTTGAGTGCCCTTTGCAGCGCCATCGGACCCAGGGCCGAACCCCCGATCCCGACGTGTATGAAGTCCGTGGCGCCGGAGTTCCGGATATTCTCCGCAAACTCCTTGCAGGCCGCAGCGTGTTCTCCGGTCTTCGGCAGCCGCATGAAACCGTAAGAATTTTCGAGAAGCTCGTCCGCGGCTTCTTGCAGCCTGGGCTCCACATTATCCAAATCCCGCTGCGCGAGGCCGTGCTCGACCTCCATCAAGTTCTCGTAATCGAAGGCAACGTCGGCCACGGATCCTCCACCCTCTCCACATCCTGAACGAAGGGTAGTCTAATCCACGCTATAATCTCTGACCATCGTGACGAGCCAGAACGCCGCCCCGATATCCGAAGTTCTTGGCCGCCTGAAGGCGGAAACTCCCGACGCCACGACCGAGTTGCGCTGGAATAACCCCTTGGAACTGCTGGTAGCGACCATCCTCTCCGCCCAGACCACGGACGTTCGCGTCAACGGGGTAACGGAGAAACTTTTCGACAAATACCACACCGTCAGAGACTACGCGGAGGCAGACCCGGAGGAGCTGGAGGAAGACATCCGACCGACCGGCTTCTTTCGCAACAAGGCGCGTTCTTTGCAGGGCATGGCCCGCGCTCTTCTAAAAGACCACGGTGGCGAGGTGCCCCGCGCCATGCTGGGTCTGATCGCACTGCCCGGCGTCGGGCGCAAGACGGCTAACGTGGTGCTCGGCAACGCCTTCTCCGTGGACGAGGGCGTCGTGGTGGACACCCACGTCCGGCGTCTATCGAACCGGCTCGGCCTCTCCGCCGAAAAGAACCCGGAAAAAGTAGAACGGGACCTCATGCGGGTCGTGCCCAGAGAAGATTGGACGGTCTTCTCGCATCTGCTCATC
>JACDGB010000077.1 GCA_013815485.1 Rubrobacter sp. | reverse complement strand
GGCTGACGTTACCGAAGGGCGCACGGGCGAGGCTTCGGCTGGGGAGGCTCCGACTAGCTGGGGGCGGCGGCTGCGCCTGATCGGACCCGGGCTCGTCGTAGCGGCGACCGGGGTGGGGGCCGGGGACATGGTCACCTCGCTCACGGCGGGCACGCAGTTCGGGACGGTCCTGGTATGGGCCATCATCCTGGGCGCGGTATTGAAGTTCACGCTCACCGAGGGGCTCGGGCGCTGGTACATGGCTACCAGGACGACCATCCTCGACGGCTGGCGTTCGATGGGCTTGTGGGCGAGCATCTACTTCATCGTCTACCTGGCGCTGGTGACGTTCTTCTACGGGGCGGCGGCGCCTTCGGCCTCGGCCCTCGCCGTTGACGCCATGTTCCCAGGACTGATGCCTTTCTGGTTGTTGGCGGTGCTGCACTCCGTTATCTTCGGCTTCGGGATCTGCATTATCGGGAAGTACAAGCTCTTTGAGCGGATCATGGAGTTCTTCGTCGGCGTGATGTTCATAACGGTCGTGGGGCTTGCGATCCTGCTCGGCCCGAACGTGGGCGAGCTTGCCCTGGGCACGATATTGCCCCGGATGCCGGAAGGCTCTCTGCCCTTCGTGCTGGCGGTCATCGGGGGCGTGGGCGGGACGTTCACGCTCGTCTCGTACACTTACTGGGTGCGCGAGCGCGGCTGGCGGCGACCGTCCTGGATCCCGATGATGCGCACCGACCTCGGCGTCGGGTATGCCATGACGGGGATCTTCATGGTGGCGATGCTGGTCGTCGGGGCGGAGTTGCTGTTCGCCGGTGGGGAGAGCATCGGCGACGAAGCGGGACTCGTCACCCTCTCAGACCCCATAGCCGAGCGTTTCGGGGTGGTTGCGAGCTGGCTGTTCCTCATAGGTTTCTGGGCCGCCGCGACCAGCTCCATCACCGGCGCCTGGAACGGCGGCGCCTACCTCTTCGGCGACCTCGTGCGCTCCGTCCGCCGCATACCCGAGGAGCAGGGGGAAGAATATCTCTCCGAAACGAGCATATGGTTCCGCCTCTTCCTAGCCTGGCTTACCTTCCCGCCCATGGTCCTGCTCGCCTTCGACGAGCCTGTGACCATCGTGATCATCTACGCCTCTTTGGGCGCCATCTTCATGCCTTTCCTGGCGATCACGCTGATTTGGCTCCTGAACCTCCGCGTGGGCCGCGAGTTCCGCAGCGGATGGCTCTCCAACCTGATCCTCGCCTTCTCCGTGCTCCTCTTCGTCGCCGTGGCCGTGCAGGAGATCATCGGGACGTTCGGGGGAGGCTAGGAACTTCGGGACAACTCGCGCTCAATGGCGGGCTTGTCGAAGCCCACGATCTTGCTGACCGGGACGCTGCCCTGTCCGGTCTTTCTATTGGATGTCGCACGCGGCCGCTTCGTCGCGCTCGACTTTTCCTCTTAAACAGAACGCAATGGATTGCTCCTTTTGGGATGTGAAGATGATCCAGTAAAATGTATGAGTATGGAAGAAGACAAGAAGGAAGAAGGCAAAAAGACAGTAGAAATCGTACTGCCCGGCGCCTCGGCGATTGACAAGGTATTGGGTCCGGTTCTTGGCGAGGTTGGTGAGGACTTAAAGCGCCTCTACGCAGTGGGGCGGGATATGATCTTCGTCGCAGCTTACAAGAAAATCGAGGATGTCGAAGACGGCAAACAGGCAAATTTGCGTGTAACGCGAGATGTACTCTGGAATGGATCGTTCTCGGATAGTGAATTATGTGCTGAATACTTTGGCGGCATCCTGGCATCTTCCCGTAGTGAAGATGGCAAAGATGACGATTCTATTCAATTCGTTGACGTAACCAAGTCCCTATCCACAAAACAACTCGGGCTACATTACGCTATCTACAATCGTCTAAACAAACTTTTAGTTGCATCAGATGAGCGTGTAAACGTCGCAATGGACACGGAACTACGTAGGCGTCAAGTTTGGTTTTCTGCGATGGAGTTACAGGTTAACCTTGAGCTACGTGTTGGCACTGACTTGAACATACTTTTCAGACACGGGTTGCTATCACAGTATGAATCAAAGGCACATATAGTAGGCAGTAGAGCCTTGCCTTATGTTTCTGCGAATCCAACTATGTTTGGGATTCTTCTCTACGCTGCTGCTCACAACCGCTACGATGAATGGCTCGAATTTGATCAGACTGATTTTGGCGACTTTGAAGGAATCAAACTTCCTCAACTTTACTTTGACTCACTACAAGGCTTGGTAGACGGAGTTGGCCTAACCGCTGAAGAAACCTCGTAATGTGACATCTTCTTCAAGTCCGAAGTTACTTACAAACCTGAGAGGAGAAGCGAGATGCAGGATGACAATACAAGGTTGCTGGGCCAGGAAACGCGAGGTTCCATCAGCGCCGAAGAGCTGGATACGGTTCCCTGGAGCTACGGGGATACAGACGCGATGGTGGAGTTTTCGACGGACGAGTTGACGGCGCTGTGTCCGGTGACGGGGCAGCCGGACTTCTACGATTTGAGGTTGAGCTATCGTCCGGGGGAGCGGCTGATCGAATCCAAAGCCCTCAAGCTGTATCTGTGGGGGTTCAGGGGACGTGGGATCTTCGCCGAAGACCTCGCGGCGACGCTACTGAAGGACCTCGTCGCGGCCAGCAGCCCGGCGGAGATGACGGTGGACCTGACGCAGCGGGTGCGTGGTGGGTTGGAGATCCGGACGGTCGTTCGCCACTCCGCCTGAGCGCGGTATTACGCTTGTAGCCGGGGCGGTGTTCCTCTGCTGCCTCTGGTTATAAGCTTTCAGCTACGGCAGCGCCACGTAGTCGTCGAGGAAGTCGCGGGCTGATGCAGTGTCGAGCCGGTATGTCACGTTCGTGGAGCGGCACACGGCATCGCCCGTGATCGTGATGGCCGCGATGGTGCTGGTGTCGCCGAGGAAGTTCGGGCCGCCAGAGTCGCCGTAGCAGGTGCCGCCGTTGCCGGTCGAAGCGTTCATGGAGATACGCAGCCAGGTTTTGTTGATAGCGTTGAGCGTGCCGGTGGCGTACTGGCGCACGTCATCGTAGAGGTACTGGTGCCCGCCCGGACCGTTCGTCACCTCGTATGCGCCGTACCCGGCCGAGGTGAACCGCTGATCTTTCGGCAGACGATTGAACCGGTTCGCGGTCGGAAGCTCCGCCGGTTCTATTCCGGTGACAGGCTCGTCGAAGACGACCACGGCGATGTCATGGGAGTCGGAGGAGGGGCCGGGGTACGCCGGATCGGCTTGAAAAGTGCCGGCGTAGGTCTTGTCGCCGTCTTTGTATGCCGGATCGAAGGTGACCCGCACATTGCTTCCGTCATCGGCGCAGTGCGCGGCGGTCAGAAATACGGTCGGTGAGATCAGGGCCCCGGAACAGTAGAGCCAAGTGCCGTCCGAATATTGCGTGCCATTGACGAGGCCACCGACGTTCGGATGCCGGTTGCCGTCCGGCTGCCCGTTGGTTATGGCTTCGGCAACACTGCCACATGCCAGCGCCGCCGCCAATGCCGCCACGAACATAAGAAAGACTCGCCTCATGTTTTCTCCTCCACCGAAGTATTTGTAACTGAATGTTACACGATTACCGTCTCCGGCGGTAGAAACGATGGTCCGTGGCTACCCGACTTCCACGCCGGTCGTGTCCACCTCCTGGATGCCATCGAGGCCCATGATCTCCTCCGCGCTTTCGTCGAGGTCCTCCCGCGTCGCCGCCGCGCCGGTTAATTCCACGACGCCATCTTTGACCGCCCGCACTCCCAGGCCGGTTCCGTCAAGCAGGTCCTCCACGTCGTCAGCGGGAGTTTCGTTGTCCTTCATCGCGGGGTCTACCTCTGTTTCCCCGGTTTCGGGGTCTACATAGGCGTCGGTGCGCGGGTAGCCGGAGTCCACGGGAGTACTCGCCTCGTCTTCCCAGTCCTCCCGCACGAGATCCTCCGGGCTCTGTGCGTCCTCCGAGTCCCCCGGCTCGGTGACGAATTGGCCTTCGTGCCGGGTATCCTCGGCGTCCGATGCTCGCGGCGCGTAGATTTCAGGCCGCTCCTCGTCGCCGACGTGATCTCCAGGCTCCTCGTCCGAACCATCGGTGTGGAACGTGGCGAAATCCGCATCCGGGTCCAGAGATATGGAGGAGATGGGAGCCTCGATCCGCTCCTCGCCATTCTCCACTATCGCGTGCGTTACCTCGCCGCTCTCCTCATCCGTCAACAACTCCAGGATGCGCCCGATCTCCGTCCCATCCGGGGACCGCGCCTCCATCCCCACCAATCCTCGCTCCTCTTGCATCGAAAACCTCCGCATCGTTTCCAGAAATCCCTACTTACCACACAACCCAATGCTTCACGCCACCTTGATCTAACGTCCGCATGTAATAAAATATGAGCGTCGAAGACTTAGATTTTGAGATCGGGAGGTTTATAAGGATGATATGTGAGAATTGTGGGATACGGCCAGCGAGCGTGCAGGTCTTCAAGCGGCAGGGCGGTCAGGAGGCGACGGCGTACTTCTGCTCGCGGTGCGCGCGGGAGCTTGGCATGATCGGGGGCGGCGGCCAGGGCGGGAACGACCCGTTCGGGATGTTACAGAACTTGATCCAACAGCAGAACCAGGGTTCGCAGAGCATGTTCGAGGCACTCTCGCCGGAGGCTCAGCAGGCCGTGATGCGCGCCCGCGAGGCGTCGGCGGGGACGACCCGGACGGCGGCCATCGGCACCGACCATCTGCTGGCTGGCATCGTCGGCGGGGATAGCTTGGCGACGGAGGCGCTCCGTCGCGCCGGGGCTGACGTGGACGGGATGCGCCACGGCTTCCGCGAGTACCGCGGAGATCCCGGTGAGCAAGTCTACACTTTCACCCCGAGCGCGAAGCGCGCTTTGCAGCTCTCTTTCACCGCCGCCAGGCAGATGGGGGCGGCGCAGGTCGGCAGCGAGCACTTCCTGCTCGGCCTGCTCGGCGAGGGCGACGGCAATGCGTACCGCATCCTCTCCCAGAACGGGGCTGGCGACAGCGAGGCTTTGAGGCGTGAGATCCTGCGTCTCTTGCAGCAGCGCGGTGCCGGAACGGGGTCTGGGATGTCTGGTGCGGCTGCTGGTGCGCCTGGGGCTCCCGGCGCACCGCCGAGTGACAGCCGGACGCCGACCCTCGATGGGGTGAGCCGCGACCTCACCGAGATGGCCCGTAGCGGAGAGCTCGACCCGGTGATTGGGCGCGCCGAAGAGATAGCGCGCGTCGTGCGCATCCTCAGCCGCCGCACCAAGAACAATCCGGTGCTCATTGGGGAGGCTGGCGTCGGCAAGACCGCCGTCGCGGAGGGGCTGGCCCAAAGGGTAGTCAGTGAGGATGTGCCCGAGTCGCTCAAGGGCAAGCGCGTGGTCGCCCTCGACGTGGGCAGCCTCGTGGCCGGCACCCGCTTCCGGGGAGACTTCGAGGAGCGGATGCAGCAGATGCTCAAGGAGCTTCAGGACGAGGACCGCGACATCATCCTCTTCATAGACGAGCTGCACCAGATCGTGGGCGCCGGCGGGGCCGAGGGGGCGGTAAACGCCTCCAACATGCTCAAGCCCGCGCTGGCTCGCGGCGAGCTTCAAGTCGTCGGGGCGACCACGCTGGATGAGTACCGCAAGAACGTGGAGAAGGACCCGGCGTTGGAGCGGCGTTTCCAGCCCGTGCTCGTGGACGAGCCGACGGTCGAGGAGACTGTCCAGATCCTCTTCGGATTGCGCGACCGTTACGAGGCGCATCATCGCGTGAAGGTCTCCGACGAGGCCATAGACAGCGCGGCGACGCTCGCGGATCGCTACATCATGGACCGCTTTCTGCCTGACAAGGCCATAGACTTGCTGGACGAGGCGGCGGCTGAAGTCAGGCTTCGCTCGACAGTTCCTCCGGTGGACGTGCGCCGCGTGGAGGAGGAGATCTCCGGCCTCGAACGCGAGAAAGACGACGCTGTCAGGGCCGAGGACTACGAGGGAGCGGCAGGATTCAAGCAGCGCATCGAACAGCTCAAGATCGAGCTGAACGAGCATCAGGAAGGCTGGACCGGAGGCCGCGAGGCAAACGCCCCCGAGGTGAGCAGGGAGGACATCGCCCGCATCCTGGAGGAGTGGACTGGCGTTCCGGCGACCAACATCGTCCAGGAGGAGGCCGAACGTCTTCTCAACCTGGAGGCCGTGCTGCACGAGCGCGTCGTCGGACAGGAACAGGCCGTGGGCGCGGTGGCCGAATCCATCCGCAGGGCGCGGGCCGGGATCAAGGACCCGAAGCGTCCGGTTGGCAGCTTCATCTTCCTCGGTCCCACGGGCGTCGGGAAGACCGAGCTTGCGCGCACGCTCGCCGAGTACATGTTCGGCGAGGAGGACGCCATGATCCGGATCGACATGTCCGAATACCAGGAGAAGCACACCGTCTCCCGTCTCGTCGGCGCGCCCCCAGGCTACGTCGGATACGACGAGGCCGGACAGTTGACGGAACGAGTGCGCCGCCGCCCGTACAGCGTCGTCCTCTTCGATGAGATCGAAAAGGCCCACCCGGATGTCTTCAATACCTTGCTTCAGGTGCTCGACGACGGGCGTCTTACGGACGCGCAGGGCCGGACGGTCAGCTTCGAGAACACGGTCGTCATCATGACCTCCAACGTCGGCAGTCAGCACCTCGTCTCGACGCGGCAGTTCGGCTTCACCGCCAGTGACGCCGTGGACTTCCGCGAGACCGAACGGCGGGCGACCGATGCGCTGGAGCAAGCGTTTCGTCCCGAGTTCCTCAACCGGGTGGATGAGATCATTGTCTTCCAGCCCTTGAGCAGGGAGGATGTGTTGAAGATCGTGGACATCATGCTCGGTAGGCTCAACAAGCATCTGGAGAGCCAGCAGGTTCAGGTCGAGGTCACGCAGGCGGCGAAGGAATTCCTCGCCGAGGAGGGCTACGACCCCAAGTTCGGCGGTCGTCCGCTCGCCCGGACCATCCGGCGTCACATAGAGAACCCGCTCTCCAGCCGCATCATCGGCGGAGACTTCGATCCCGGCGACACCATCGTCGTGGATAGGAGCCAGGACGGGCGCGACGATCTCACCTTCGAGGTCAAGGAGAAAGTCTCTTCATAAAGGCTCCGCAATAGCAGCTAAGGGGGCTCCCCACACCGGGGAGCCTCTTCTTTTGTCTGCGCGCCGGGACCAACGCAGGCTCACAACCCGGGCTCGTGACCACATCCTGAAAGGTCGGGTCTTGTCTACCGGCGGAGAAGCATCAAGAACTCGCTGGAGAGGGGCAGACCCCGAAGGACCCGCCCCTCTCACTACAACGACTTGCCGGTCGAAGGATCTCTATTACGGGGTGTTCGTACTGGAATCTCCCGCCCCGGCGTTGAAGTCCGGGGCAATGTCCGTGCCAGAACCGCCATCGAAGCCGTAGGACGACGAACATCAGGACGCCCGAGCCCAGGAGCAAGACGGCGACGCGGAGGTGTCGGAATTACCGCCGCCACATCCCGCCGCGACGAGCGTGAGAAGAAGGACGATGGCGAGCATCAGGCGCATCGAGTGGTTCTTTTCGATCGGAGATTATTCGTTCCGCACGGTTTGCTACTCAGCA
>JACDGB010000396.1 GCA_013815485.1 Rubrobacter sp. | reverse complement strand
GTGTCATCCACGTCAGCACGCACGTCGCATTGAGAGAAGCCATCGAGCGTGCGACGCCCGAGCGAGAGTTAGCCGTCATTCATCTCGCTCACGACGCTTTGAAGAAGCTCGGCGTCGATGAGCCCCGCATAGCCGTCGCGGGCCTCAATCCCCACGCCGGGGAGAACGGCCTCTTCGGTGCCGAGGACGCTGAGAAGATAAGACCCGCCGTCGAACGGGCCAGAGAACAAGGACTGAACGCCAGCGGACCCCATCCCCCCGACACGGTCTTCTCGCAGGCGAAGCAGGGACGCTTCGATATCGTGGTCGTGCAGTATCACGACCAGGGGCACATCCCCATAAAATTGCTTGGCTTCGAGACCGGCGTGAACGTGACCGTCGGCCTGCCGTTCTTCCGCACGAGCGTGGACCACGGCACGGCCTTCGACATTGCGGGGACCGGAGAGGCCGGCCATTCGAGCATGCAGGCGGCGTTGGATCTCGCCCGCGAATTGTCACGAGCCATCGAAACGGAGAGGAGTTAGCGCATGGCGTTTCCCAGGATCGTGGAAATCAGGCAAGATTTCCCGAGGCCCCGCGTCGAAGACATCGAGGCGGCGCTGAAGGAACAGTGCGGGAGAGACGAAATAAAGTCACGCATCGAGCCCGGCATGAAGGTCGCCATCACTGCCGGAAGCCGCGGCGTCTCGAATATCGTCCCCATACTGCGCTCGCTGGTGGGTATTTTGAAAGACGCCGGTGCTTCGCCTTTCGTGGTGCCTGCGATGGGGAGTCACGGCGGGGCGACGGCGGAGGGGCAGGTGGGGATTCTGTCGAGCCTCGGGGTAACGGAGGAGTCCGTCGGGGCGGAGATTCGGTCCTCGATGGAGGTTGTGGAGATCGGGGCGACGGGGCGCGGCGTGCCGGTGTACATGGACGAAATAGCTTCCGAAGCGGATGGGATTGTCGTGGTCGGTAGGATCAAGCAGCACACCGACTTCCACGCGGACTTCGAGAGCGGCCTCCTGAAGATGGCCGCCATCGGCCTCGGCAAGCACGCCCAGGCTCTCGCTCTGCACGCCCTGGGAGTACCTGGCATTCGGGACCACATGGTAGAGACAGGGACTTTGGTCTTCGGATCAGGGAAGGTTCTCTTTGGGGTTGGCGTCGTGGAGAACGCCTACGAGGAGACGGCGATCATCGAGGTTATTCCGCCGGAGAAAGTCGCGGAGCGCGAGGCGGAGCTACTCGTGGAATCCGTGAAGCTCATGCCGAAGTTGCCGGTCTCGGACATGGACGTTCTTTTCGTGGATGAGTTGGGGAAGAATTTTTCCGGCACGGGGATGGATACCAACGTGGTCGGGCGGTTCCGCATTCTGGGGATCGAGGAGCCGAAGAGTCCGAACGCGAAGTACCTGATCGTAGGCGACGTAAGCGAGGCTTCCCACGGCAACGCTCTTGGCGTCGGGCTCGCCGACCTGACTACGCGACGCCTCTTCGAGAAGGTGGACATGGATGCGATGAACCAGAACGTCCTGACGAGCACCTTTCTGGAGCGGGCCAAGATCCCGATGGTCATGGACAGCGACTGCTCGGCCCTCGAAGCCGCCATCCGCTGCAACTGGGGCGTCGCGCCCGAAGATACTCGCTTCGTCCGCATCCCGAACACCCTTCACCTCCGCCACATCCACCTCTCCGAGAACCTGGTGGACGAGGCACTCGAAAACGGCAACGCAGAAATCATCGGGGAGGCTTCGGAGATGGAGTTCGATGAGGGGGGCAACTTCGCTTCTTTCGGCGCGGACAGAAGCCGGTATCTCATCCGGCAAGCCGAGCGGTCGAGGAGGTAGCGATGGGGTTGTGGGGCGGTTATCCGGCGGGTCCGAGGGCGATGTTTCCGGTGGTGCGTGGGGATCCAGTACAGAGACACGGCGAACCTGAACACGGAGCGATTCGGCGGGACGTTCGTGGAGGTGTTAGATAGCGAGGTACGGCTGATCCCGTGCGGGGGCGCGCCATCCGTCTGGACTCTGGAATGCTCCGGCGGGTTCTCGGGGATAGCCGCCCGTCGGAATAGTTTGGCTACTTTGGGGTCGTTAGCGGGTTTTCTCGCGCCTGGCCCCGAACTCCGCCGCGTACATTCTGGAACCTGCGTAGACGTTGCCGTTCTGGGTTCCGAGGTCGCCCCGGCTCATGCCGATGCCGATCTGGCGGAAGTCACCGTTCAGGATGTTGTGCCGGTGGCCTTCGCTATTCATCCAGGCTTTGAAGATGTTGTCGGGCGCGCCCAGTTCGCCAGAGCCCCAGGCGATGTTCTCGCCGATCGCCCAGTATGAGAACTCGGGGGTGATGTAGCCGGCTTGCTTCAGACGGTCGGTGGGGGTCACGCCTTCGGGAGAGTCATGGGCGAAGTAGTCGCGGTCGATCATTTCCTGCGCCTGGGCGCGGGCGGCTTCTGTCAAGAGGGTGTTCACGCAGAAGGGCTTGAGATTCTTCGCCCTGCGTTTGGCGTTATGGAGATCCAGGCTCCTCTTCTCTTCGGCGCTCAACTCGATGTTCTTACCGCCGCACGTTTTGACGGTGAGGGCATCTGTCTTCGCCGCGAGACCCAGCGCCGCTGGCTTCTCAGCCGCGGTGGCGGACGAACCGACGACCATCGCGGACATGACCGCCGCCGCGAACACGGTGATAGCGTACTTCGAGATCATGTCTCTCCTTTTTCGGTTCCGAGGTTGGCCGTCTTTGTTTATCGGCCGGTGGGAGAGGAACTTTAATCCACCCGGCCGCCGATCGCTACGATGAACGCGCTGTGGTAGCG
>JACDGB010000395.1 GCA_013815485.1 Rubrobacter sp. | reverse complement strand
GAAGGTCTTGGGCTGGAGCGCCGAAATCGTCAAGCGTCCCAGTCGCTGGGTGTGGGTTCCGGAGGGCGTCGAACCGCCACCCTATCCGAAGGGCTTCATCGTGTTGCCCAGGAGGTGGGTGGTGGAGATAGTCTGAACGCAAATGACAAAAACGTACCTGCTCGCTGCTGGGATCGGTGGGGATCACGTAGCGTATCTCCACTTCCTTTTCGGTGACGATCACTCGGTCGATGAGCAGTTCCACCAGCTCTCGTCTTTGCTCGAAGGTGGCGTCGGCGAGCCCTCCGCGCACCCTCCGGCAGAAATCCTCTATGGAACCGGCTACTCCGGCAAGCTCCATCCGCTGGCGGGACTGGGCCTGAAGCTGCCTCTCCTGAGAGGCCAGAGCCTCCTCTCTTTGTTCGAGATCCTTGCGGCGCCTCTGGTACTCGGCCAACGGAATGACCTCCCCGAGATAAGCTTCGGTCAGCCGCTCCAACTGACGCCCGAGGGCGGCCCGGCCCCGGCGAAGGTTCTCCTGGCGGGCCTTCAGCTCCTGCGGCAGCCACTGGCCGCCGTGCGCCCGCCGTAGCGCGTCCGTGATGTTTTCGGGATGGGTCAAGACCTCGCACAGATCCTGCCAGACGATCTCGTCGAGCTGCTCCGCCGGAGCGTAGCGCGAGGGGCATTTCTCCTCCGGCATGGTGTGAGCCTTGTTGAACTTGCCCGAGCACACGTAGTATCTCTGCTTGCGGTCGTTGTTCTTCCTGCCGGTCCGGGCGCATGCTATGGAAGCCTGCAGGCACTCGCCACAGCTCACCAGCGCCCGCAGAAGATGCTCGTTGGCCTTGTTGTTGCGCCTGGCGAAGGACTTGTTCTTGGAGAGCTTCTCCGCGGCGAGGTCGAACTGCTCCTGGCTCACCACCGCCGGCACCTGTGCCACGAAGACCCACTCCTCCTCGGACAGCGGGACGGCCGAGTCGTGGGGGCGTCCTATGGGGTGGGTGGCCGAGCGTCGGATTCTGGCGGGACTGTAGCGCACTCGTCCGGCATAGACCTTGCCCGCGTAGACGGGGTTGGTCAGTATCCCGCGCAGGGTGGCGGTGCTCCACGCCTTCCCGCCCCTGGGCGCCGGTACGCCCATCTCTCGCAGGTGGCGGGAGACGCCGAAGAGGCTCGACCCCGGCTCGAGGTAGACCGCGAAGATCTCCGAGACCACCGCGGCCTTCGCCTCGTCCGGCCTCACCCCCGCGGGGTCGCGCGGCCTGTCGGGGTCCACCTGCAGGCCGTAGGGGACGTGCGTCCATGGCAACAGAAGCCCCGCCTTGTACTTGGCGAGCCTCCCCCGGCGCATCCTCTCCGAGAGCAGCGTCCGCTCGTACTCGGCCACCGCTCCCCGTATCTGCAAGAGAAGCTGGTCGTTAGGCTCCGAGCTCATCGGCCTCTCCACGAACTCCACCCGGCAGCCGCCCTTCTCGAACTCTTCGATGAGGACCATCTGGTGGACGTAGTTGCGCGCCAGACGGTCCGGCGATGGCACCACGACGATCTCGAGTTCGCGCATCCGCGCCTTGTCGCGCAGGGCGTCGAGGGCGGGCCGCTTCAGCGTCGTCCCGCTGTAGCCGTCGTCGCGGAAGATGTCCTCCTCCGACAGCTCCCATCCCTTCTTGTGGGCATACTTGTACACCATCTCCAACTGCTGCTCAATCGTCTGGAGCTTGACCTGCCTAGAGGTCGAGACCCGGACGTACGCCGCCACTCTCATGGTACTCCTCCTTGCCGTCCGCGCCCGCGTTCGCGCTCGGAGCGCGGGCTTGCTCGTTTTCCAAGCTCCACTTGAGGATTGCCTGGTACGCCTGGTCCCAGCGCGCTTGGGCATCCGGGCGTTCCACTGCTTCCCGACGTACGCGCCACTGACGTTTCATCATCTCCTCCGTGCCGAGTGATTCCGGCAGGAGGATATGCCCGAGCATCGGTGTTCCCTTCAGTTTGGCGGCGCGTCGGGTTTGGACGACGGCGAGAGTGGTTGAGCGAGAGCTGCGCCTGGCGGCTCATGCAAAACTTGTCTTTTGCGAGCAGTCCATCGAGCGGAGTTTTTCGTGGACAGGCCAGAACCGCAGGTTGAGCAAAGACTACGAGAGGGTTCCCGAGACCGGAGAGGCGCTGATGTATGTGGCGATGACGCGCTTGATGGTGAGGCGTTTGGCTCGCTCGTGAGGCTTTTCAGACAGTTTCTTATACTTATTCTGGGAGGACTCCGGGCAGGCGCACTGCCGGAGTTGGAGCGTCGTTGAGGCGAGACTAACGAAGGGTGGGTAATCGTGCGTATCGGGTTGCAGGTTCCAAGCTTCACCTGGCCTGAAGGACCGGAGGGTATCGGAGGCAGACTCGCGGAGATCGGTAGGGCCGCTGACGAGGCGGGGTTTGCGAGCCTGTGGGTAATGGACCACTTCTTCCAGATCAGCGGCATCGGTCCCGCCGAGTGGCCGATGCTCGAAGGCTACAGCGCCCTCACCTTCATCGCGGGCCAGACCTCAAAGATGAAATTAGGAACGATGGTGACGGGCGTGACATATCGCCACCCAGGCATCCTTGTGAAGACCGCCACCACGCTTGATGTACTCTCCGGTGGCCGGGCCTACTTCGGTGTTGGGGCCGCGTGGTTCGAGCGCGAGCACCTCGGATTAGGTGTGCCATATCCTCCACTGAAAACCCGCTTCGAGATGCTAGAGGAGATGCTGCAAATCGCCCACCAGATGTGGTCGGGCGAGGTCGGCCCCTACAACGGCAAACACTATCAACTAACTGAGAGCCTCAATT
>JACDGB010000394.1:1987-2807 GCA_013815485.1 Rubrobacter sp. | reverse complement strand
GTGGCGTTGGTCTTCCCCTTGTCTTTCCACGAGCCGCGCTTCTGGGCGTTGTACGCCGTGGCGTCGTCCTTGTAACGGTGCAGCAGGACGGTCTCGTCGTCCGTGGCGAAGACCCTCTTTGCCTTGCCCTCGTAGAGAAGGGTCTCAGGCATCTTCCAACCTCCCCTTCAGCTTCTCGATCCTCTCGAAGACGACGTGGGCGTTGCGGAGCGCGTGCGCCGGGTCGAAGATCTCATCCAGTTTGCCGTTCAGGTGCTCGCGCACCTCTTCCCTCTCTTCCAGTAGCTCCCGGAAGCCGCCCTCGCCCTCCCAGGCCTGCATCGCGGCGCCCTGGACAACGGCGTAGGCGCCGTCGCGGGTCATGCCGGCCTCCACGAGCGCGAGCAAGACGCGGCCGGAGAAGACGATGCCGCCGCCGATGTTGAGGTTGTCGCGCATCCTGTCCTTGTGGACCTGGAGGCCCCGGAGGACGCGCCCTGTGGTACGGAGCATGTAGAAAGCGAGGGTGGTGGCATCGGGCAACACGACGCGCTCGGCCGAGGAGTGGCTTATGTCGCGCTCCTGCCAGAGGGCGTTGTTCTCGAAGCCTACCGCCGCGTAGCCGCGCATCAGGCGGGCCATGCCGCACAGACGCTCGCAGAGGATCGGGTTCTTTTTGTGGGGCATCGCCGAGGAGCCCTTCTGGCCGCGGCCGAAAGGCTCGGAGAGCTCCCGGATCTCCGTCCGCTGCGCACCCCGGATCTCTAAAGCAATCTTCTCCATCGTAGAGCCGAGGATCGCCAGAGACGACAGGACTTCAGCGTGCCGGTCACGTTGCACG
>JACDGB010000394.1:0-1977 GCA_013815485.1 Rubrobacter sp. | reverse complement strand
CCTCGCACGTCAGGGCTTCCACCTTCGGGTCAACGTTCCCGTAGACGCCGACGGCGCCGGAGATCTTACCTACGGAGGCGACCTCCTCGGCCCGCGCCAGCCGCTCCAGGTTCCGGTCCATCTCGAAAGCCCACACCGCCAGCTTGTGCCCGAGCACCATCGGCTCCGCGTGGACCCCGTGCGTCCGCCCGACCATGACCGTGTTCCGGTGCTCCAGCGCCATCCCCGTAAGGAGCAGCGTCAGAGATTTTGCCTCGCCGCGGATAAGACGCAACGCGTCCCGCAGCTGCAACGCCCCCGCCGTGTCCACCACGTCCGAGCTCGTCAGGCCGAAGTGGAAGTGGCGGGCGACGTCCCCGGCGTTCTCCGCGACGTTCGTCACGAAGGCTATGACGTCGTGGTTCGTCTCCGCCTCGATCTCGTGAATGCGCTCCACGGAGAAGTCAGCCTTCTCGGCAAGCTCCTCCACTTCGTCCGATGGGATCTCGCCCAGCTCGGCCCTCGCCCGGCAGACGGCCAGTTCGACTTTCAGCCAGGCGCGGTACTTCGCCTCTTCGGTCCAGACGTTGCCGATCTCCGGGAGGGTGTAGCGTTCGATCATGAAGCACCCCCGAAGGTTGTTTGATTGCACTGGCGCCACCGACGCGCCAGCACCGAAGCATCAAGGAGAATCGGATATCCTACGAATAGGAGCCAATAGACGGTGGGCGTGGCTACTTCTTGGCGATACGTCGTTACTGTGCGACTCGCTACGTAATCTGACATCACAATCACTAACAAGACAACAAACAACCCGTAGAAGACAGAACAACGACGAACGTGACCCAAGCCTGAATGACGCGAAGGTCCTTCAAGATCGACAATCCCTCTATCAACAGCAAAAAGAACCGCCCCGCAAAAGAGGATACCGACTACAGAAACGGCATCATCCAAATAAGAGCTTTGCCAGCCGTTTTCCGGAGGCCGCATCACGCCGTCGATTAGCCACGCGCCCGCCACCAATAGAAGGGCAAAGCCCCCAAAGGAGAGAAACGGGGATGCCAACCTCATCACTCGTCGAGCGGATTCAGAGAACAGCAACCTACCCCTCCAACCTCTCCGCCAGCTCTGAATCAGAGAGGGCCAGGATCTGCGCGGCGAGCACGGCCGCGTTCGTAGCTCCGTTGATAGCTACGGTAGCAACCGGAGTACCTTCGGGCATCTGGACCGTCGCTATTAGGGAGTCGAAGCCGCCGAGCGTTCCGGCGGCTATGGGGATGCCGATGACGGGGAGGTTCGTGCGGGATGCGACGGCGCCCGCCAGGTGGGCTGACATCCCGGCGGCGCAGATCAATACTTTGAGGCCGCGTTCGCGGGCGGTGCCGGCGTACTCGGAGACGGATTCGGGGTTGGTGTGGACGTCCCGGACTTCGACCTCGTACTCGATGCCGTAGCCATCCAGGCGCGCGGTGCATCCTTCTAGGATGGGGAGGTCGGCTTCGGCGCCGACGAGGATGCCGACGGTGGGGCTCACAGGTCTTCCAGTTCAATCGCTTCGAGGGCGATGTCGCTTCGGTACTGCATGCCCTCGAAGTGGATCTGCTCTACCGCCGCATAAGCGCGAGCACGCGCCTCGATGATCGAAGGTCCGGTGCCGACGACGTTCAGGACCCGTCCCCCGGCGGTGTGGAACTTGCCGTCTTCCTCCCCGGTGGCGGCGTGGTAGATGTAGACGCCGGCCGGGATGTTGTCCAGGCCCGAGATCTCATCCCCCGAGTGCGACGAGTCCGGGTATCCCTCCGAGGCGAGCACGACGCACACCGTTTTGTCCGCCGACCAGACGACCTCGCGGCCGGCGAGGTCCTCCTGGCTGGCCGCGATCATGATCTCAAGCAGGTCGGAGCCGAGGCGGGGAAGTATCACCTGGGTCTCGGGGTCTCCGAAGCGGCAGTTGAACTCGAGCGCCTTCGGCCCGGTCTCGGTAACCATGACGCCGGC
>JACDGB010000393.1 GCA_013815485.1 Rubrobacter sp. | reverse complement strand
CAGGGTCTTCTACTTCCGCCCCGGCCACGAGGGGAACCCCTCGTACCACAACCCCGACGTGCTGCGCGTCATATACAACGCCGTCCGCTGGGCCGCCCCGACACCGGGCGCGACGCCCGCGCACGGCAACACGGAACCGCTGCAATAGGATCAAGAAAGGGTTGCGTTTGCAGACCGAGAGAGAGCATTTCGAGCCGTTGCGCGCTGGAGTCGTTGGTCTCGGCTGGGCCGGAGAGCAGCATCTCAAGAACTACCTCAGGATGCCGAACGTCGAGGTCGTTGCGCTCGCCGGATTGGAGGGGGAGAGGCTACGAGACCTCGGGGTGCGCTATGGCGTCTCCGGGTTGCATGAGAGGTGGGAGGATCTCGTCGCCCGTGACGATCTGGACATCGTGAGCGTGGCCGTGCCGAACCACCTGCACGCCCCGGTCTCCATCGCCGCCCTCGATGGTGGCAGGCACGTCCTGTGCGAGAAACCGCTCGCGCGGACGGGGGCGGAGGCCGAGAGGATCGTGGATTCCGCGAGGAAGGCTGGGCGCGTACTGGAGATCGCCTTCACCCAGCGCGAGCGCGGGGACGTGCAGGCGCTCAAGCGTCACGTCGAGGAGGGGAACCTGGGTAGGATCTACCATGCCAAAGCGACCTGGATGCGCCGCGACGGCATCCCCGGCATGGGGAGCTGGTTCACGAGCAAGGAGATGGCTGGCGGCGGCCCGCTCATAGACCTGGGCGTACACATGATCGACATGGCCCTCTACCTCATGGACGAGCCCGAAGCCGAGAGCGTGAGCTGCGCCACCTACGCCGAACTCGGCCCCCAGGGACGCGGCAGCCGAGGCTCGGACGATGACGGTACCAAGACGATAGTCGGTGACGCCTACGAGGTCGAAGACCTGGCAACGGCATTCATCCGGCTCTCTGGCGGCGCGACGCTGAACCTGGAGGCCGGTTGGGCCGCCTACCGCGACTCCAGCGACGACTTCGGCGTCACGCTCTATGGCACCGACGGGGGAGCCGAGATGAAGGTTAGGAATTACGGGACCAGCGACACCGTGCGCATCTACACGGACGTGGCGGGCGTACCAGCCGTGGTCGCGCCGGAGATAAGACCGCGCGAAGGACACCTGGGCGTCGTGCGGCGCTTCGTCGAGACTATACGTAGCGGAGACTGGAAGGGCCACGACGGAGGGGATGGCCTGCGTCGCGCCCGCATCATAGACGCCTGCTACGCCTCCGCCCTCGAAAACCGGGAAGTCTCTCTGCGGAAGATGGCCGATGGACGAAGATAAAGTCGAGAGGTACTGGCTGGCGTACCTGGATACGCTTCCAGAGGATTCATCCGCGTGGGATGAGCACTACGAGGCGGAGCGGTTCGGCGACGACTCCGGGATGGCGGATGAGCTGGGAACCCTCGTCGCGAGCGGAACGAAGACCGCCACCTGTTCCGCGCTCTGGGAGTACGAAGCCGAAGGAGAGCGGGTCCCGGAGTCCGGTCAAAAGACCATCATCCTCGACGGAAGTGATCATCCACTGTGCATCATCGAGACGACCGAAGTGGAGGTGCGACCGTATGAAGAGGTAGATGCGCGTTTCGCCCACGAAGAAGGCGAGGGCGACCGCTCACTCGAATACTGGCGAGAGGCGCACTGGAACTTCTTCTCGCGCACGCTGCCGAAGATAGGCAGAAAACCCAGCCTCGATATGCTGCTCGTGTGCGAACGGTTCCGGGTCATCCACGAGTGATGCAGAATCCGGGTGAAGAGTTCCATCGCTCGCGGATGCGGGATCTCAGAGCATAGAAGTGTAAACTGGCGCGGCAGAGCGGCCATGAGGGGGCATGACGATGCAATTTCCTGAAGACTTTCTGTGGGGCACGGCGACGGCGTCGTACCAGGTCGAGGGCGCGGTGGAAGAGGACGGGCGGGGCGCATCCATCTGGGACACGTTCTCCCATGCGCCCGGCAAGGTCTACCGGGGCGACACCGGCGATGTCGCCTGCGACCAGTACCATCGTCTCGAAGAAGACCTCGACCTCATGGCGGAACTCGGCCTGAAAGCGTACCGCTTCTCTGTGGCGTGGCCTCGTATCCAGCCGGAGGGAAGTGGCCCGGCCAACCAGAAGGGCCTGGATTTCTACCGGCGGATGGTGGACGGACTTCGTGAGCGTTCCATCGAGCCAATGCTCACGCTCTACCACTGGGACCTGCCGCAGGCACTCGAAGACAGGGGCGGATGGACGAGCCGCGAGACGAGCGAACGCTATGCTGAGTACGCCGGAATACTGTATGAGGCTCTGTCTGACTCAGTACCCTATTGGATCACGCTGAACGAGCCCTGGGTAGCCTCGTGGATGGGTCACGCTTACGGCATTCACGCGCCGGGAAAGATGGACTCAGCGGACGCGCTCGCCGCCGCCCATCATCTCCTGCTCGGTCACGGCCTCGCCCTCGAACGGCTGCGATCCGCGGGTGCAGACAACCAGATCGGGGTCACCCTCAACCTGCATCCCGCGCATCCGGCCCGCGACCGCGAACCCGATGTGGAAGCAGCCCGGCGGGTGGACGGTCAGGCCAACCGGCTGTACCTGGACCCACTGTTCCGCGGCGAGTACCCAGAGGACATCATCTCCTACTACCGCGAGCGCGGCGTGGACGGGCCGCCAGTGGAGGATGGAGACATGGAGATCATCTCCAGTCCCGTGGACTTCCTCGGCGTCAACTATTACTTCCGCCACCATGTCAGGGACGCGCCGGATGAAGTCCTGTCGAAGACGCCCTTCTCCGACCTCGCGGCCAGGCCCATCATCCCGCATCTCGCGGAGAAGACCGCGATGG
>JACDGB010000392.1:736-2837 GCA_013815485.1 Rubrobacter sp. | reverse complement strand
GCACCGCCGTAGTAGGGCTCGGGCAGGAGGACCGCCACGGATTCGCGCATGGAGAACCAAAGGCCAGCGGGGCATTCCAGACTGGGGATAGCGTCTTTCGCGTTGTCCTTAGTGATGGGCGGCGTGCTCTTCCTGCTCGTGGTCATACTCGGTGTGCTCGAAAGTACGACGCCGGGTGGCTTCGATGAGGACTCGGCGGTGACGATCATCCTGGGGCTGCTGGTCATCTTCTCTCTGTTTCTGGACCTCGTGGCTTTCGGCCTCGGGATAGCCGGCATCTTCCAGCGCCGTCGGAAGAAAATGTTTGCGATCCTCGGCGCCATCTTCAGCGGCTTCACCCTGCTGATCGTGGTCGCGCTCACGGTCGTGGGTATCGTGCTCGGGTAGGCAGAGGCTCTCAACCTGCGGACTCCAGCGTCTTGATGCGCTCCAGGATCTCATCGTGGTCCGGGGCGTGCGTCTCGTCCACCACTCGGCCATCGGCCAGAAAGATTACGCGATCTGCGGTCGCGGCGGCACGCGGGTCGTGCGTGACCATGATGATCGTCTGCCCGTAACGGACGGCGGATTCTCTCAACAACTCAAGCACCCCTGCCCCGGTCTTCGAGTCCAGATTCCCCGTCGGTTCGTCCGCCAGCACGATGTCGGGGTTCCGGATCAAAGCTCGCGCGATGGCTACTCTTTGCTGCTCCCCGCCGGATAGCTCATCCGGGCGATGAGTCCGTCGTTCAGAGAGCCCCACGAGGTCCAGTATCTCCGCGAGCCGCTCGGCGTGCTTGCCAACCTTCTCTCCAGATATAAGCGCTGGCAAGAGGACGTTCTCCTCGGCTGAGAGGGTGGGGATCAGGTTGAAGAACTGGAACACGAAGCCCATCTTCTCGCGCCGCAGCAGCGTCAATTTCTTATCGGATAGCCCCGAAAGCTCCGTCCCCCCGACGCTCACCCTGCCGGATGAAGGCTTGTCCAATGCGCCCAGGATGTGCAGCAGCGTGCTCTTCCCGGAGCCGGACTGGCCCATGATCGCCGCGAACTCCCCTTCCGGGAAAGAGAGCGATACCCCATCCAGCGCCCGCACCGCCGTCGAGCCATCGCCGTGGACCTTCCGAAGGTCCACCGTCTCGACCGCCGCGTCCTTGCCATTCTTCACGCTGCGAGTATATCCGCCGAACCAAACCCGCCGGTGAATGCTGCGACAGTGGAGGGACCTTTCGTCAGCGTTTGTAACGGCTCGATCCCGCTGCTAGACTATGCGGGTAATTTCATTAAGCCCCTGCTTCCCTCAGCGGAAGCCGTAGTAGACCGAAGGAGGCAGAGATAGACACTTACGAAGTAATGCTCATAGTAATCCCGGAGCTCGACGAGGAGCAGGTCGAGACTTCGATCGGGCGTTTCCGCACGATCATCTCGCGCACGGGAGGCAAGTCGGAGGACCCGAACCGCTGGGGCCGCCGGAAGCTGGCGTACGAGATAGACCACCGCACCGACGGCCACTACGCGGTGATGCGCTTCACCACCGGGGAGCGGACGCTCGTGGAGCTCAAGCGCATCCTGCGCGTCTCCGACGACGTGCTGCGGCACCTGGTCGTCAAGCTCCCGCCGAGCTACGCGCACGAGCCGCTTCCGGAGTCGGCGGAGATCTCCGGCTAGACGCTTCAGGAATCAGGAGGTATTTGATGGGCAAGAAAAGAGGAGGGCCTCCACGCGGGGCGCGACCGGTGAAGAGCAAGCCGTGCGTTTTCTGCAAGGAGAACATAGCCTACGTGGACTACAAGGACTACAACGTGCTCCGGCGCTTCGTCTCGGATCGGGGCAAGATCCGGGCCCGGCGGGTCACGGGCCTGTGCCCGCAACACCAGCGCGAAGCGGCGGTCGCCATAAAGCGCGCCCGTGAGATGGCGCTTTTGCCTTACGTGGCCGGATAACAGGGGGCTGACGATGCAGGTCATACTTATGCAGGATGTGGATAAGATCGGGCAGCGCGGCGATATCGTGGACGTGAGCCGGGGCTACGTGCGTAACTTCCTCGTGCCCCGCGGCCTCGCCGAGGTGGCGACACCAGGCAAGATGGAGGAGGCCCGCCGCGAGATGGAAGAAACCGAGG
>JACDGB010000392.1:0-726 GCA_013815485.1 Rubrobacter sp. | reverse complement strand
CGCCGCGACCCTCAACAAGAGCGTCATCACCATCGAAGCCCGCACCGGTGAGGACGAAAGGCTCTTCGGATCCGTCACCGCCGCCAATATCGCCAGAGCCATAGAACAGGCTCGCGGCGTCCGCCTCGACCGGCGGCGCATCCGGCTCTCAGAGCCCATAAAATCCCTTGGCACACACCAGGTCCCCGTGCAGGTTCACGGCGACGTTGAAGCAAACGTCAAGGTCATTGTCGTCCCTCGCCTCTAATGAGCGTGGCTGAGGCTCGACCGTAGCTTTAGCTACAACCTGAACTGAAAGGTAAAGGACCCTGGGTTGAACCGGGGTCCTTTTTGCTGCATGCTAGGGAGGTTATGGAGCGGCAGGGGAGGATCCGGAGCGTACCAGATGGGCGAGAGGCTGCCCGAGTACCGCCGCACGACCTTGAAGCGGAGCGGGCCGTAATAGGGGCGATGCTCGTCTCCGAAACGGCGGTATCAGCGGTCGCGGAGAAGCTAGAGGCGGGGGACTTCTACTCCGAGGTGCATAGGATCCTCTACCGGGCAATGATGAGTCTGTACTCCAAAGGCGAGCCCATAGATCAGCTCACCCTCACCAACGAACTAAGAAACATAGACCAGTACGACAAGATCGGGGGCCGTCCCTACGTCTTCCGGCTCGTCGAGAGCGTGCCGACCGCCTCCAACGCTGGCCGCTACGCCGAGATAGTGCGCGCCAAGTCGCTCCTG
>JACDGB010000391.1 GCA_013815485.1 Rubrobacter sp. | reverse complement strand
GTTTTCGTCCGTGAGCTTCCCGCGCCACCGTTTGGAACCGAGGTCGGGGCGGAAGCGTTGCGAGTCAACCCCTTGCGGCCAGACGCGCACGCGCTTTATGCCTTCTTTCAGGAGGTAATCCATTGTTGTCTCGGACGTACAGAGGGTGATGTGGGCCTGGTTGTGGATCAGGCGCGTCACGCTCTTCGCAAAGCCGCTCATGAAATTCAGGTTGTAAAACGCGGCGTAGGCGGCGATGTTGGTGTGGTAGGAGATCACCAACGGCAGCTTCCGCCTCCGGGCCAGATACACGCCACCGACGCCCAGGACCGTGGGGTTGACCGCGTGGACCACGTCGGGCCGGAAACCCCGCAGGGCACGCGTTACGCCAGGATGCGGGGGGGCCAGCTTGATCTGGGGGTACGGTGGGAAAGGGACGCTGTGTACGCGCTTGATCTTGGCGCCCGCATACGAGCCGGGACCTTCACCGTACCGGGGAGCGAAGACCATCACCTCATCCCCCATCCGCCCGAACTCCTCGATGGTGTGGCGCAACCGCGTCACCACCCCGTCCGTGGACGGGAGAAAGGTCTCCGTAAAAAGCGCGATCCTCAATACCGTGGCCGGATGGTTACTTGCTCGAAACGGGGATCGGGGCGCAAAGGCGTGGCGACACCGGACCTACTCTCGCCACCATGATATCTACGTCCATCGCCCCTCCGGTCTACGGCCTAATAACCCGCGTTATCTACCCAATCCTACAGATTCGAGACCACGGCCTGGGTGAACTCTTTCGTGCCGGCCGACCCGCCGAGGTCTTTGGTGCGGGTCTCGGGGTTCTTCAGGGCGGCCTCTATGCCCCGCTGCATCCGGTCGGCCTCGTCGCCGTAGTCGAGGTGAATGAGCATCTCTTTGGCCGAGAGGAGGGTCGCCAGCGGGTTGGCGCGGTTCTGGCCGGCGTACTTGGGCGCGGAGCCGTGGACCGGCTCGAAGACGGCGGTGTCCTCGCCGATATTCGCGCCAGGCGCGACGCCGAGGCCGCCAGTGAGGCCGGCGCACAGGTCGGAGAGGATATCCCCGTAGAGGTTCGGGCACACGAGCACGTCGTAGAGGTTCGGCTTGGTCACGAGCTGCATCGCCATGTTGTCCACGATGCGGTCGTCTATCTCCTCGAAGTCGTTCTCGTAGTCTTTGGAGACGTCGTAGAAGACATCCCGGAACAAGCCGTCCGTGTACTTCATGATGTTCGCCTTGTGGACGACGGTGATGTGCTTGCGGCCCTGTTCTTTGGACCGCTCGAACGCCATGCGGCAGATACGCTCGGTGCCTTCGCGGGTGATGATCTTGATGCTCTCGGCGGCGTCCTTACCGACCATGTGCTCGACCCCGGCGTATAGATCCTCGGTGTTCTCCCGGTAAAGGATGATGTCTATGTCCTTGTGCGGCGTCTCGATGCCGGGCAGACTCAAAGAAGGCCGGACGTTCGCGTAGAGATCCAACTCCTTCCGCAAAGCCACGTTCACCGACCGGAATCCCGTCCCGACCGGAGTTGTCAATGGACCCTTGATGGCGACTTTATTCCGCCGGATGGACTCCAGCACGGACTCAGGCAGCGGGGTCCCCTCCCGGTCCATCACCGTTTCGCCGGCCTCGGCTACCTCCCACTCGATATCCACATCGAGGGCCGTGATGACCTCCTTCACCGCATCCGTGAGGTCTGGGCCGATTCCATCGCCGGGGATCAAAGTAACTGTCTGCGCCATGCAAGCTCTCCATTCGTTGTCATTCGGATTCCGCCTAGTATAGCGGCGAGTCCCGAACAGGACCGGCGAGCATGCGGGGAAAGGCCATGAACGGGACGAACGCCACGATCACCAGGCTCCGTGAGAGGACCGGAACCCCGGCGACCGTCACCGGGCGTCCGAAGTACCCGCCCACGCTCCAGAACCCCGCGGTTTCACGGCGCGGTCCTGGCCTGGATTTCTAGTTGAGCATCGAGGCGATGATGGCGGCCAGGATGACACCGAAAATAAGGCCCAGTATCCCCCCGACGATGGGCGGGATAATGACGACGACCACGGCTCTGCCGGTGCTCGTGGCGTGCATCTCGCGCATCCCGATCACATAGAGGTACAGGGAGAACAGACCTGTGACCAACGACAAGAGCAAGCTAAGTATGGGACCTATGAAGGGGATCAGCGCGATGATGGTGGTGACGATGACGGCGAGGAATACGACGGTTGGGTAGGCGATCACCCTCAAGGTCGCCGCGAACCCCGATTGCGCTGGCTTGATTATCAGGGCGACGAGCAGATGGTAGATGCCCGCGCTGATAAACAGACTCACCGCCGCGATCAGTGGTATCAAGACCAGCAACAGCACGAAAGATCCCAAAGATCCCAAAATACCCTGGGTCCCCGAGACTACGTTCACGATCACGCCGACGAACCCGGCGATGAGGACGGTGATCTCGACGCATATGAGGGCGAAGGCCAGCGGACTCACCAGGTCCCCCTGCCGGGGCAGGCTCCGGAAGAACCCAACCGGCTGCGTGACGACCCCTCTGGCCGTCTCCACGAAACTCGGCACGAGGTTCCTGTAGTCGAAGTCCCCGCCCGAAACACCGGAAGTCGCTCTCGGCGGCGCTCCTCCGAACCCTCCGCCGGAGCCAGTTCGGGAACTCCGGGGCGCGCCCTGCGAATCTTCGGGGCGGCGTCCGGTGTCAAAGTCCATGCGATTCTCCTCTCCCTCGCAACTGTATATAGCCTGAAATCTAGCTTCTTTCATGCTCAGGCGCAACAAAGACGCGGGCACGCACCAGTGGCCTGGCGCGAGGCTCGCATCAGCAGGGGTGCTGTAGAA
>JACDGB010000390.1 GCA_013815485.1 Rubrobacter sp. | reverse complement strand
GGACGGAGGCAAGACGTGGAAGAGATGCTTGGCGGGACCAGGATCACCTACCTGGGGCACGCGACTTTCAGGATAGTGACGCCGGGGGACGAGCAGATCATCATTGACCCGTTCCTGACGAACAACCCGACGACGCCCGAGGAACTGAAGCGTGTCGGGGAACTGGACACCATCCTCATTACCCACGGTCACTTCGACCACTTCGACGACGTGGAGGCGCTGGCGGGACAGACCGGCGCGGTGACGATCTCGAACTTCGAGATCATGTCCTACCTACAGGGTCAGGGCGTGGAGACCGCGCAGCCCATCATGAAAGGCGGCACGGCCCAGGTCGGGGGCATAAAGGTCACGGCCACCAACGCCTTCCACGGATCGTCCATCGCCCTGGATGACGGAAGCTACATCTACGCCGGCGAGCCGATGGGATACGTCATCGAGTTCGAGAGCGGCTTCAGGCTGTACCACGCCGGGGACACCGCCCTGTTCGGGGACATGCAGCTAATCGGGGAACTTTACAACCCGGACCTCGCCCTGCTTCCAATCGGGGACCGGGTCACGATGGGACCGCTGGAGGCGGCGCACGCCGCGAGGCTACTCGGCGTGGACCACGTCGTCCCGATGCACTACAGCACCGACGTCATGCCGATCTTCACCGGGACTCCAGAGAAGTTCAAGGAGCACCTCGACGAGATCTCCCCCAGCACCACCATGCACGTCATGGAGCCAGGCGACGACCTGGCGAGTTAAGCTTCAGGCCACAGGTCTATCCCCGGTTATTTCGAGTCGGGGATAGACCGTTGTGGAGGGGCGGATGGGGATGAACGGTGAGTGCCATCCCAGTTTATGGAGAAGCATGCACCAACATCGCCGAGTGGCGGGGAAGCTACTTCTACGAGATCGGAAACAACGAGCAGTTCAGGAAACAGATGGATCAGATAAATCTTGCCACGAACTGAGAATTCAAGGGTTGCGGTCAACGAGCGCAAGAACTCTTCGTTAAGTGCCACGCTGAAGTTCGGCGTTGCAAAGCTGCCGAAGACCGCTGGGGCAAGTATTGAGACGACGTAAAGGTCAAAGGCTGAAAAGCAGGGAAGAGTACTATGGTGACCTGAGGTACAGTGGCTGTTTGCATTGTTGTGGCTTATAGGTCTGATAGCTGTCGCCTATTGGTTCAACGAGATGAACCTAGTAGTTCAGATTCTGTTGGGCGCCGTCATTTGCTTCACAGCTCCTTTCCCGGTTGGAGAGTTGTTCCATTCCTACCGCCGCTACTCGGGAGAGTGGAGGAGAGACAACAAGCGACAGAAAAGCGGAGATGACGAACCATGGGCACTTCAAACTCGATGTCTATTGTCTCAGTTACTACGATGCCATAGGCAGCGTCAGCAGGCTCTCGGGTAGGCAAGGAACGCTCACCGACGGCTACGCATACACGGCGTTCGGCCTTAATCAGGACTGGACCGGCACCGTTGCCCAGCTTTTTCAGGTTGACGCATTACAACGCGGAGAGCGTGATCAGGACCACGGCGCGAGTCAGTTCTCCCGTAGCTCCCACCACGTCGCCACCGATCCCCCCGAAAGCCGTATTCGCCGTCCGAAGCGCCGCGAGCGCGACGAGCGGTACCACGAACAAAGCGGCGAGACCGGAAAAGCCGCCGAGCGGCAGCGCGAGCAACGTCGGCAACGCGAGCGAGACCAAAAGGCCCAAGCCTCTTTTGGGTCCCCTCATCGCCCGGACGAACGGGACGGCGGAGGATGTCTTTTCCGCGGGCTCTCCAAAGGCCAGCGCGAGTAGCATCGCGGAACGGGCAGCGACCTCCGAAACAAGAAGCGCGAGGACGGCCCGAACCGGGGACACGGCCACGAGCGCGGCGAGGGCCGCGAGCGCCGGAGCGTAGACGAGAAATAGCGCACCGACGCCACCAACGCCGACCCGCGCGTCCGTGAGTACCTCACGTCTTCGCGCCTGGGTTCCCCGGACCATGAGCGCGTCGCCCACGTCCATGACGCCGTCGGCGTGGTGGAATCCCGCCGCCAGCAGGACGGCTCCGAGCGCGAGGGTGGCCGCGACCCCGGAAGGCAAAGCGTATCCCGATAGAACAAAGAACACGCCGGGGAGCGCCGTGAAGATACCGACGAGCGGGAGGAGATGAATGCTCCGGGCCGCATCTTCGAGGGTGGCCCCGCGAACGGGCAGGATCGTGAAGAACGAGAGGAGAGCGTACACGCTATTTGACCCTGACTCCCACCCCAGCAATCGAGAGATGGACTTGTTCCGCAGCCGTCGCGGCCCGCTGGTTGACCAGCCCCAGACGGTCCCGGAAACGCCTTCCCGCCGCGCTCTCCGGCACCACCCCGAACCCTACCTCGTCGCTAACCAGGATCAAGGATGCCGGCGACTTCTCAGCCGCGCCCAGGAACCCGTCGAATTCACGCAACGTCTCTTCCTCGCTCTCTCCGGCAAACATCCGGGCCGACACCCACAACGTCAACGAGTCCACGAGCGCCGCGTCCCAGTCTTCGGCGCTCTTCAGAGCCAATGCGAGATCTTCGCCAGCCTCGACCGTTCCCCAGCTCGCGGGACGCCTTTCCCGGTGTTCCCGGACCCGCCGCGCCAGGTCTTCGTCGCCGGATATATTTGCCGTCGCCACGTAAAGCACTCTGGCACCGAAGTCGGCGGCCATCCGCTCCGCGAGCGCGCTCTTGCCGCTGCGGGCTCCGCCGAGGATGAGTGCATGGACGGCTACGATTCCTCCCGGAGGGCGGAGATCAGACGCCCATTCTCCTCGTCGCCCCGAACCGCCACCCGAAAATATTCCGATCCGAGACCGGGGAATGGCGCGCA
>JACDGB010000389.1 GCA_013815485.1 Rubrobacter sp. | reverse complement strand
GATCTCTACGAGGACGGTACCGGAGGCTTCCACCTCGGCCTCGATGCGCTCGTTCAGGTCCGCGATCTTTCGCTCCAGTGCCCGGACGTCGCGCAAGATCTCCGAAGCCAACCGCCGGCGGAGGCGGGCCGAGGCGCCCTGGGGCCGTATGCCGCGCAAGATGCGGGCGGCTCGGTGGGTCGAGAGCGTTCCAGCTACCCCGCCGGGGACGAGATCGCGCAGGAGCCCGTGGAGGCGGTTGAGCGCTCGGGTACGCTCGGCCACCAGGTCTCCGCGCCTCTCGGAGAGCAGGCGCAGCACCTCCGATCCGGCCTCGGGATCGACCGCTGCAAGCCGCTCGTTGCGCCAAGCGGCCAGCGCGGTGGCGAGGGCGTCCAGGCGATCGTTCTTGCGGGAGTTGCCGGTGGAGAGCACCCGCACGCGCGCCGAAAGCTTCGGCGGCACGTCCACCACCGCCTCGCCTGCCGCGGACAGCCTCTGCGCCAAGTGCCTGCCGAGGCCGCCAGCGTTCTCCACCGCCCAGCGGCGCTCGGGGAACCGCTTCGACCAACGCTCGAGGGCCCTCAAGCCGGCTCGGTTCTGCGAGAAGTGGGCGCCCTCTATGAGCTCGCCGGCCTCGTTCACCGCCGCGACGGCGACGGACGCTTTGTGGGGATCGACCCCGATCAACACCTTCATGCACGCGCCTCCGTTTCGGTCGGATCTCTGCCATTGGCGCGCGTGAAGGACATTCCGACTTCGGGCCGTGTTTCCATACCTCTTTTGAGTCACTACGCACGCCGCAGTCGCCGGCGGGACGCAAGCCGAGAACAAGCCAACCCATCTTACGGGCGACAGGAAGTTCGTGAGCGATCCCTATAACCGGCGCCCTAGAAGCTTAGCGGCTGCAGACCACCGAGCCCCTGACCAGAGTTAAACAAGTCGGAAGTTCGGATGAGATAGGGCCCCCTCTCCCCGCATAACGTACATGGTCATCCGAATAATAGGGCAGCGATAATCAGCACGATGCCGACCGTGGCGACGTTCCACACCAGCGAACGGATCAGCGGAACCCCGGCGGCGTAGAGGAGCACGTAGGCGACGCGGCCCCAGAAGTAGAGCCTGGCGCCCCACTCGGTGAGCGCATCGTGTGTATCCGTAACGTGCGCCACCAGCACGACGGCGGCGAACAACGCGAAGGTCTCCCCGAAGTTGCGCAGCGCACGATCTAGGCGCCCGGCCACGCCGCGTAGGGGATCCACCTCTTCGTCCCTAGGGCTCGCCGTCCACCGGTAACCGCGCTGCAGGCTCGCGGCGTGAGATGCCGCGATGATCTGGACTATGCCTAGCACGACGCTTAGTGTCAGCATCCTCAACTCGACGCTCACGAGCAATCCTCTCGTTTCTAGGTTCTACCTGCTCATCCGCCATGATGATGGCACGCGAAGGTATCTACGGCGTCATGCGAGGGTCTATTCAACCGAGTGCGTGGAAGGGGTGTTCTTCGGAGATCGGCCATCCCGAGGTACAGCAACGGGCGGTGCGTCCGATCCCGTCAACGACGGGGCTTCTTGTTTCGGCGGCGGGTCTTCTTGCTTCCGCGGCGACCGGCGGGGGCGACGTCGCGTGTCCTCAGGAGGTACAAGCCCACCCACGCCAGGGCCGCGTAGAAGGGGAGGTTGGCCAGCGGGAACGGGACCAGCGCCAGCACCGCGCCGACAAGCAAAAACCACGAGGTCCCTCGCGGGTAGACGCGCGCCCGCAGGGTGGCGACGGCGAGCGGCAACCAGCTGAATGCGAGAACCCCGAAGCTGAACGGCAACCAAGCCTGCAGGACACCAGACAGGGGGTCGTCGAGGAAGGCGGGGGCCCCCAGCGCCACAAGCGGCGGGACGAAGGTGGTGGCGGAGAAGTCGCCCACCACGAACGCCGTCCCGAAGAAGGCCAAGAGGAAGCCGACCAACCCCAGCCTCCCGGCCGCCTCCGACTGCCCGAGGTAAAGCCCGACCAGGCAACCGAGCAGGAGCGTGCCGGCGAACAGGGTGAGGAGGGACTGGAGGAAGAAGGCCCCGCTTGAGGCGACCTCGGCCAGGTCGTAGTCCTCCCCTTGGGCGGCGAAGATGGAGAACGAGATCACCTCCGCGACGGCGAACACGACCGCCGCCAGCACGAGCGCGAAGCCGTTCAACCTGAAAAGGCCCGATGTGGTCATACGTGCGCCTCCTTCTTCCCCGAGAACAATCTAGCACGGGGGGAGGCTTCCCCGCCCCGGACGCCCTTCGCGTACATCCTATTCGCCCGAGTGCGTGGAAGGGGCGTTCCCCGAAGTACGTATACGGGATCCTGCATGAATCGGCCCTCTGGCAGCTTGAAAGGCCTCACGAAACGCCAAAAGACGCGGCGGGTCGGCACAATATGTCGTGGTGCCGACCAAAGATGCGAAACCGAGCATAACGGGCCTTGTCACGCAGCACGGCTCGGAGCGGCTTTCGCCCGGGCCACCTCCCGCTTCCGACCCGGCGAGTGATTCGAAAACCCCCCATGGTCAGGGCGATGACGAGGTTTGACGACAGTTTGACGACAACCCGCCCGAAACGAGTGGCAACGCCGGGTAACACCGAAACCTCAGAATTGGCTTACATAAACAGTTCGTGCAACCTTGGGAAACAGAGGCAAACATCACTTCCCTAACTGAAAATCGTGGTGTCCCGGGTTCGAATCCCGGTCCCGCCACTTCTGTTTTACCCCCCGTCAGCCCTGGTTGTGCCCTCCGAATCGGCGCAGCCGTGAGGGTAGATAAGGACCGGCCCCTCGGCGGCCCTGACCACCTTCGTCGAGACACTCCCAACCCGCGCCCGCTGCAGCGCCC
>JACDGB010000388.1 GCA_013815485.1 Rubrobacter sp. | reverse complement strand
GCGAGGGACAGCGTGAACCGCCATGAACGTCAGCGCATAGAGATTGGGCCGTGAGTCAGGCCGAACCTGGCCGAACGCTCCTTCCTCTTCGCCGGATCCCTTTTCACGATTCAAGAAACGGATTTTCGATGGCTAGGCCCTCGATCCGTTGTCCGTCTTGCAAGTCTTCGCTATACACTCGGGTGCAGCCCGCAGCGAGGGCTGCCGCGACGATCAGCGAATCGTAGAAACTGCAACGGTAGCGCGCCTGGACATCGAGCGCGCGGTTGTATAGCGCCGGACTTGGCGAGACCCGCCACAACGGAGTCAGGACATTTTCCAGGTAGGTCTTCGTTTCCTCTGTAGTGAGAGGGATTTCGGCTTTACGGAGCGCGGTATTGAGACATTCCTGTACTACCTGGAAGCTGATGCAAGCATTGTTGGTCTCTATGCCGCGACGAATTATGCGATCCGCAGTCTCGAACTTGCGCTCGTCCAACGCTTCCAGTTGATAGATGAACAGGTTGGTGTCGATAAAATACTCAGCGCTCATTCATCTCGTCCCGCGTCAGCTTTCGTCCGACACGGAGCTTGCCACGCAACTCCCGGACAGTCGCCATGGCCCTCTCGGCCTGCTGCTCGCGCCGCGCATAATCAGCCAGCCACAGCCGAAACTGCTCATTCAAAGTAGTGTGCTCAGCCCGCGCCCGCTCACGCGCCGCCTCGATCAACCCCTCGTCCGCACTCAACGTAATGTTCTTCATCGTCCAAACCTCTCGACAGATTACACACGAACACAGTGTACACGATACCCGTGTCAATCATGCCGAATCTATGCAAAACGCTGGCGTGCCGCCTTCCCTATGGACAATTGAAAGACACCTGTTCTTTGCATCGTACCGACGGTCCCCCACCCCAGCTTCCCTGCATATCCTCACGAAATCCTTTAGTTGCCGGACCTGGATTCTAACCTTCACTAACTGATCCGGGGTTGAACTTATCGTACTAGCCACCTCGCCCCCGGCGACGCAACCCCGGCAGCAAGCTTTGTCGCCCCAACGTCTACTCCTATGACGTTCATAGTCCCATGACCACATCTAGCTTAGTAACCACTCGTGGGCGGGGTCGTTCTTGATCTTCCACTCACGCACCGGACCGGCCATCACGTTCAGGTAGTAGAGATCATAGCCCGGCGGCGCCGAGACGACATGGTAACCCCTCGGGACCAGCACCACGTCCCCATCGTGGAAGGCCAGCGTTTCGTCGAGCGAACGGTCCTCGGTGTAGACTCTCTGCAGCGCGAATCCCTGTTCGGGCCGCATCCTGTAGTAGTACGTCTCCTCCAGGTAACGCTCGCGCGGCGGGTCCTCCCTATCATGCTTGTGCGGCGGGTAGCTCGACCAGTGGCCGTTCGGGGTCAGGACCTCGACGACCAGCAGCCGCTCCGCCGGACGGTCTTCCATCAGGATCGGATGAATGCGACGCTCCATGTTCCCTTCGCCCCGGGTCTCTACCTCGACGTCCTCGGGCCGAACTAGGAGAGGCTCCGCCCCCCGCTCCGCGGGCGCCGAGGCCACCGCGAGCTCGAGATCCGTCACCGCTTCGATCCCGTGGTCCGTGCCGGGCGGCAGGTAGAGCGCGTGCGGCGCTCCGTCGAACACGCTCTCACGCCCTCCGACGCCCCGCCACTCGTTTTCGGCAGTGGAGACATCGCAACGCCCGGAGAGGGGCACCAAGCAAACCTCCTCACCGCCGGTTAGACGCTCGACGGCGCGCCCGGCCGCGAGCCGCAGAACCTCGAAGCCCACGTACTCCCACCGGGCGGACTCCGGGGTCACCTTCACGACGCTGCCGTCCGCGTCCGGCTCCTCTTTGCTGGCGACGAGCAGGTCCGACATGCTTCTGGCTCCTTCCTAGAGGTAGCGGCGCTCCGCCCGCCTGTCTTCGGCATATCCTTTCCGCGCCGCGACCACGGAGTCCATCTCCGAGACCTCCGCCACGGGTACATCCCAGAAGGTCTCGTAGGTCGGCACACCCTCGTAGCGGTCGACGGGGACGTGGATGACGACCGTCCGGTCCACGTCCTTCGCCTCCGCGAGGGCGTCCTTCAGTTCGGCGACGGTTCTCGCCCGGATGACGCGTGCGCCCAAAGACTCGGCGTTGGTCGCGAGGTCCACAGGCAGTACCTCGCCGGGAGCCTCTTCGCTGTCGAGGCCCAGGGAGCCGTTCTTCCGGTAGCGGTAGTGCGTCCCGAAGCCGTCGGATCCGACCGAGCGACTAAGCGCCCCTATGGAAGAGAAGCCGGAGTTGTCCACGAGGACGATGGTGAGCTTGTAGCCCTCCTGGATCGAGGTGATGATCTCGGCGTTCATCATCAGATAGGAGCCGTCCCCCACCATCACGTAGACCTCCCGCTCGGGCGCGGCCATCTTGACGCCCAGGCCACCGGCGATCTCGTAGCCCATGCACGAGTAGCCGTACTCGACGTGGTAGCCTTTCGGGTCGCGCGTCCGCCAGAGCTTGTGCAGGTCCCCCGGCATCGAACCCGCCGCGCACACCACCACGTCCCGGGGCTCCGAGAACGTGTTGACCGTCCCGATGACCTCTCCCTGGCTCGGCGGCGGCCCGTGGCCCAGCGTGTACAGCCGCTCCACCTCCCGGTCCCACTCTCGTGACACGCGTGCGGCCTGCTCCGCGTATTCTGGTTCGACTTCATAGTCGGCGAGCTCCCCGGTCAGGGCCTCTAGCGTGGCGCGGGCGTCGCCCACGAGCGCGAGCCCCGCGTGCTTGTGAGCGTCGAAGTCGGCGACGTTTATGTTTACGAACCGGACGCCGGGGTTCTGGAAGGCCGTTTTCGAGGCGGTAGTGAAG
>JACDGB010000387.1:539-2851 GCA_013815485.1 Rubrobacter sp. | reverse complement strand
GTTCAAGTCCGCTCGGGGGCTCTGAGACCGGTAGCCAGCATGGAGCCGGTCCAGGACATAGGCGTGGCGGCGTAGCTCAGTCGGTTAGAGCAGCGGAATCATAATCCGCGTGTCGCAGGTTCGAGTCCTGCCGCCGCTACTTTTTCGTGCCCGGTATAGTCGAGGAAGGGACCCAGGATGTCCAGAGGCAAATTCGAGAGGACCAAGCCGCACCTGAACGTCGGCACCATAGGCCACGTAGACCACGGCAAGACCACCCTCACGGCGGCCATCACTAAAGTTCTCGCTAAAGAGGTCCCCGGCGACCCGGCCAACCGCGAGGTGGCCTTCGCCCAGATAGACAACGCCCCAGAGGAGCGTCAGCGCGGCATCACCATCGCAACCTCCCATCAGGAGTACGCGACGGAGAATAGGCACTACGCTCACGTTGACTGTCCAGGTCACGCCGACTACGTCAAGAACATGATCACCGGCGCCGCCCAGATGGATGGAGCGATCCTCGTCGTGTCAGCCGCCGATGGTCCGATGCCCCAGACAAGAGAGCACATCCTGCTCGCGAGGCAGGTCGGAGTGCCATACGTGGTCGTCTACCTGAACAAGGCCGATCAGGTCGACGACCCCGAGCTACTCGAACTAGTGGAGATGGAAGTCAGGGAGCTGCTAAGCGAGTACGACTTCCCAGGAGACGACGTTCCGGTGGTCACGGGATCCGCATTGCAGGCTCTGGAAGGACAAGAAGGAGAGCAGGGAGAAGGCTCGATCATGGCGCTCATGCAAGCCGTTGACGAGTACGTGCCGGAGCCAGAGAGGGACATAGACCGCTCCTTTCTGCTCGCTGTAGAGGACGTATTCACCATCCAGGGCAGAGGGACGGTAGCCACGGGCAGGATCGAGACCGGGCAGGTGGCGATCAACACCGAGATAGAGATAGTGGGGATCCGTCCGACCAGAAAGACCGTGGTGACCGGGGTAGAGATGTTCAACAAGAGCATGGACTCGGCCCAGGCCGGAGACAACATAGGAGCGCTGCTGCGCGGCCTCAAAAGAGACGACGTGGAGCGCGGACAAGTACTCGCCAAGCCGGGAACGATAACGCCGCACACCAAGTTCAAGGCCGAGGTGTATGTGCTCAGCAAGGAAGAAGGAGGCCGTCACACGCCGTTTTTCAGCAATTACCGGCCGCAGTTCTACTTCCGCACGACGGATGTGACGGGAGAGATAAGGCTGGAAGAAGGGGTAGAGATGGTGATGCCCGGAGACAACACGATCATGAACGTGGAGCTCATAAACGCAATAGCGATGGACGAGGGGTTGAACTTCGCGATCCGCGAGGGTGGACGGACTGTAGGGGCTGGCGTCGTTACCGAGATTGTCGAGTAACGGGTTAGAGGTGTAGAGTAAGGGCGGGTATCCACCTGCTCTGTGAACTGGAGGAAAGTTATGCGACAATTGGTTACGCTGGCTTGCGAGGAGTGCAAGCGCCGGAACTACCACACCCGCAAGAACCGCAGGAATAGTCCGGATCGCATCCAGCTAAAGAAATATTGTCCGTGGGACCGGCGGCACACCGTTCACCGGGAGACGCGGTAACATAAAGGCAGAGGGCAGTAGCTCAGCTGGTAGAGCAGCGGTCTCCAAAACCGCAGGCCGGGGGTTCGAATCCCTCCTGCCCTGCTAGGGTAAGCAAAGACAGGCAAGGAATAGATGGGTAAACAGCGCAGCCGCGAACAGAGCGGCAAGAAAACGCAGAACAAGCAGGGTCGTCTCGCCGGCATACGGGAGTTCTTCCGGGGCGTCAGGAACGAGCTTCGGCGGGTGAACTGGCCGGGCCGGGAACAGCTTCGGCAGAGCACGGCGGTGGTCATCATCATCGTGGTGGTGCTTGGCGTTTACGTCGCCGCCTGGGACTTCGTGTTCCGGGGCCTGGCGGGGTTGATCTTTGGTTGATCTCTTCTTAGTGGATTAGGAGCGGTTCGTAGTGAAGAAGTGGTACGTCGTAAATACATACTCCGGGCACGAGAAGAAGGTCCGAACGACGCTTGAGCGCAGGGTCGAGTCCCTCGGCGTCGGCCGCGACTTCGGGGAGATCCGCATCCCCGAAGAGAGCGTCATCGAGATCAAGGACGGCAAGAAGGTGCCGGTCATCCAGCGCCAGTTCCCCGGCTATATCCTGGTGAACATGGAGGCCGATGAGAACGTCTGGCAGACGGTGCGCCAGACGCCGGGCGTGACCCAGATCGTCGGCAACGGCGACAAGCCGCTCCCGCTCTCGCGGGCCGAGGTCGGGAGGCTGCTCCATCCCGGCGAGACGA
>JACDGB010000387.1:0-529 GCA_013815485.1 Rubrobacter sp. | reverse complement strand
GATCAGGACCACGGTAGACTACACTGTCGGGGAGATCGTGCGGGTTATCGGCGGGCCGCTCTCGGACTTCGAGGGCGCGATTTCCGACATCAACGTGGACCAGTCGAGGCTGAAGGTTCTCGTCTCCATCTTCGGGCGCGAGACGCCGGTGGAGCTTTCCTTCGCCCAGGTCGCCAAGCTGTAAACAGAGACAACGAAAGGTTAGTAGATGGGTAGACGGCGGCGCATAGCGCGCAAATTGAAGTTGCAAGTTACCGGCGGACAGGCCAACCCCGCGCCGCCGGTCGGCCCGGCTCTGGGCCAGGCTCAGGTGAATATCGGGGAGTTCGTGCGGCAGTTCAACGACGCGACGCGGGATCAGATGGGTCAGATCATCCCGGTCGAGATCACGGTCTACGAGGACCGCTCGTTCACCTTCATCACCAAGACGCCACCCGCGGCATTCCTGCTGAAGCAGGCCGCCGGGCTTGACAAGGGCAGCGGCGAGCCGAACCGGGCGAAGGTCGGGGCGGTCAGCCGGGCGCAGGTT
>JACDGB010000386.1 GCA_013815485.1 Rubrobacter sp. | reverse complement strand
GTATTCGGAACCTGCTCGCCCAGGGCCGCCCGGAAGTGCCGCCGCACCGGCTCGGGCAAGTCAAGGGGCAACTCAACCGTGCCCAGGTCTCGGGTTCTCTCCGGGTGCGGAGGGAAAGGCTCGGGCTCGACTTGCAGCCCCAGCCATCCCACGCTCCCTAGTAAAGCTAGAAAGCCCAACGCGCCGAACGCCGCTTTGTTTAATCTCCTCATGCTACCTCCGTGTGCTGGTCGCAACCTCGACTTGCTTTGCTCACCTGATAGCAAGCAAAGAGTTTCCACGAAACTCCGCGCTCGACGCTGCTTATGACGACTCATGGACGTAAGCCCGGTCGTTAGGATAACGCTGGGGCGCTAGCGGTACTTGTTCTCGAGGCCCAGGGCGTCGCCGCGACCGAGGCTTCGTTCGGCACTCTGACACGGGCCGTTTATGCGGGCGCTCATGGTCAGGTTGCCGTGCGCGCTCTCGGAGACGTGGCCCAGTCCGAAGTCGTGGCCGAGCTCGTGGGTCACGATGGACTCCACATCGTAGCGTTTCTCGCACGAGCGGGCGTTGGGCCTCGCCGTCCAGCGGAAGTCAGACTTGTTGAGCTTGATGTCGGACGCTCTGACGCTATCGTAGTCGGAGTAGTTGATGGTGAACCAGCGGCACTCCATCGCCAGCGCGCCTGGCAGCTTCCCGAAGGACACCTCGCTCCGCCCGCCGTCGTCACCTCGGGGATGCCGTGATCTATGGAATGCGGGATGAAGTGGACGCCCACGATGCCATTCGAGGTCGCCCCACAGATGAAGAAGCTGCCAGACAAGAGCCAGAAGACCGGGCTGTGCATGGCGCGTGAGAACGCGCCCCGTCCCGGACCCTCCGCTACCGCCGTTCCCAGCTCGGGCGCGAGGCTCTCTTGCGCCGCCGGGACTCCCTGCTCGCCGAGGGGCCGCAGACCGACACTCCTCGGGTCGTCGCGCATGAGCAAGAGCACAGGGACGAAGACAGCGAGCGCGGCGAGGGCCCGCGTCACCCCGCCCTTTTCCAGAAGCGCGCCGATATCCAAAATCTGTACCTCCACGCCACCGTTTACGGACCAACCAGCCGGTTTTCATCTTGTATGGACGAAGCCTGACGGTCTACGGATCCCGCGTCGAGAGGGCCGCGGTCACCCTAGTGAACCGTATTACCGATCAGGGCGGCGGCATGTGTTTCTCTGCCCGCGTAACGTGGATTTAACGCTGGTGTTACGGGTATGAAACGTAATGAGGACGCAAAGCCCATAGTATTTGTTCTGGAAGCCGTAGAGAAGAGGAGGGACCCGTGGCGAAAAATTCGGGAGTGCAGGGGATCAAGAAGGAGAAGCGCGACCGCCGGGCGGACGTGACCCCCGGCATGACCCGGAGGAGTTTCCTGACGTACCTGGGGGCTGGCTCGGCGGCGCTGGCCGCGGGGAGCGCGGGTGTGTTGAACAAGCCAGCCGAAGCCCAGGAAGGGTTCACGGGCGCGGCCTCCACGCCCTACGAGGGCGAGTCCGCTAGGGGCTTCGAACTGGCCTTCGATCCAATAGAACCATCGGACGCCGACGAGTTGATCCTGCCCGAAGGCTTCAAGTTCAACATCATCCGGCGGTGGGGCGAGCCGGTGACGGGGGACAGGAACTTCGGGTTCAACAACGACTACGTGGCCTACTTCCCCATAGACGCGCTACAGGGCGGCACGAACAGCGAGGACGGCCTTCTGTGGGTCAACCACGAGTACGCGAACCCGATGTACGTCTCGGACTACACGGACCCGGAGAACGCGACCAAGAAGACAAGTGATCAGGTAGCTAGGGAGAAAGCCTCGGTCGGGGGCACCGTCATCCGGGTGCGCCGAGAGGGCGGCGTCTGGAGATTCGTGGAGGACGAGGAGCACAATCGCCGCATAGACGCCACCACGCCGATGGACCTCACGGGAGCCGCCGCCGGGTCAGACGCGGTACAGGGAGCAACCGAGGTAGTCGGGACGCTCGGCAACTGCAGCGGGGGCGTGACGCCCTGGAATAGCGTCCTCACTTGCGAGGAGAACTTCCAGTACTACTACGGTGAGTCCTCAGATGACCAGCCGTCCGGCGACGCCCTCGCCGAGACCGACCGCTGGCTGGATGACCCTGACAGCGCCCAGCCCCCCGAGCACTACGGCTGGGTAGTCGAGATAGACCCCTTCGACAAGAACTTCAAGCCGCGCAAGCACACCTGGCTCGGGCGTCTCCGTCACGAGAACGCCGCAATCCGGGTCTCGGAGAGCGGGAGGGTCGTCGTCTACACCGGCCACGACCAGGAGGACGAGTGCATCTACAAGTTCATCTCCTCCGGAACCTTCGATCCCAACAGCCCGAACCGGGAGGCAAGCTCCCAACTACTCTCCGACGGGATGCTCTACGTCGCCGACTTCGCCAACGGTCGGTGGGTAGCCCTCGACTACGAGAACAATCCTATTTTCGAGGAGAACGGTTTCAAGGGCCAGGCCGACGTGCTCGTGCGCGCGCCCGACGCCGTCAAGCTCTTGGACCCCGAGACCGAGTACCCTCTGGGCACCCCGATGGACCGCTGCGAGGACATCGAGGTGCATCCCGAGACCGGGACCGTCTACGCCGCGCTTACCAACAACGCTCTGCACGGCAACTTCCACGGCCAGATCATCCGCATGTACGAGGCCGGCGGCGACGCCGAGGCGATGGAGTTCAACTTCGAGGTCTTCGCCGCCGGTGGTCCCAACACCGGCTTCTCCAGCCCGGACAACCTGGCTTTCGACCGCAACAACAACCTCTGGATGGTCACGGACATGTCCTCTGATAAGCACAATCAGGGCATCTATACGAGCTTCAA
>JACDGB010000076.1 GCA_013815485.1 Rubrobacter sp. | reverse complement strand
CAGGAGCCGTGATCGGCTACCTCCTCCTTAAAGCCCTGAGAAGGACACGAGCCATCTGAAACGGCCATCTGACAGAACAATCTCTCACAACCTGTTGCTTGTTAACCGATTAACAGCGATTTTGTAACACGCGACGTATCATGCTCGCGTAGACTGGTAGAACCAATTTAGGAGGTAGCGCGATGAAGAACGTCACGAAGCGGCAGAGGTGGTACGAGGCGTTCGCGCCATCGGGGCAGATGTTTCACGGGGCTGGCAAGGGCATGGGTCGTGGGCGTGGCCCGAGGCTGGCTGAGGCACCGAGGAATGAGAGTTCTGGGGGGGTGCGCGACAAGGTCGCCGCTTAGTAGCGGCTTGCCGGACAACCAGTGCGTCAGGTTCGAGGCTCGGTCCCGGTTGGGGGCCGGGCTTCGTCGCTGTTGGGTTGGTATCAAAGTCGCACAAGAGCCTGTTATACTTATGCGCTATGTGGAATAGTGGATCCGGCGCCGTATCGGGGAGACGCGGCAAGTTGTACAAGGAAGTAGCGGCCCGCATCCGCGAGCTTATTTCGAGTGGCGAGTTGGAGGCAGGACAGGCACTGCCTTCGGAGCGCAAGTTGGCGGCGCAGTTCGAGGTGGGGAGGGCGGTGATCCGGGAGGCCGTCCGCCAGTTGGAGGCGTCCGGGTTGGTGGAGAGCCGTCACGGGGGCGGCAACTACGTCCGCGAGATCACCAGCGAGCATCTGGTCGCGCCAATCGCCAGCCTGCTGAACAGCAAGGCCCAGCTCCGGGGAGAGCTCATGGACGCGAGGTCTCTGTTCGAGCCCCAGGTCGCGCGGGAGGCTGCCATCCGGGCAACGACGGAGGATCTTCTGCTTATGGAAGCCGTCGTGATCCGGCAGGCGGAGCGCGTGAGCAAAGGTCAGCCCACCGCCGAGGAAGACGCCGAGTTTCACGCTCTACTCGCCCACGCCACCCGGAACTCGGTCGTGGAGCGGGTGATGGGGGTCATAGACGACCTCCTCGAAGATGTATACGAGCGGCTCTCCCAGCACGGCGAGCGGTCGCAGCTTTCCCTGGAGGGCAATCGGCGCATCCTGGAGGCCGTGCAGAGCCGGGACCCTGACGCTGCCCAGCGGGCGATGGCGGAGCACATAGAAGACATAGCCGCGCACTTCCATCCTGGAGGCGGGATCCACGACCTCGAACACCCCGACGCCGCAAAAGGGGCATAGCAAGCAGCCTCGTCGCAGCATACCCCGGTTCCGTTTCCCACTGTCTGAGATGTAGCACGCTTCCTCACTGGCACGACCACTGGTATTTCGTCATAATTGATGGCGTCAAGCGATGGAGAGGTGGGCTATGGAAGAGAAAGTGACCCTCGAAGGCAGAGTGGAGGCGTTGGGCTCCGATGGTCCGGGATACGGCAACCATCGGCTGGTCTCCATCGAGGAGCGGGAGGACAACAGCAACTACGTGCTGACTAGCGATGTGATCTCGCTCGATGGCGTGGAGGGCCAGAATGTCCGCGTCTCCGGCACGCCGGTTGCAGGCTATCCGACGGATGAGGGCGGTCCCAGGCTCCTGAACGTCACGGAGGTCTCCGAGATCGAGACCGAAAAGGGCGGCGAAGGCAGGCCCGACCGGGGAAATCCGGCGGACTAGGTATTTCGGGAGAGCGGCGATGAAGGTGGATGGAGCCATGTTGAAGGAGGCTCGGGAGCGGGTCTTCATGTCTCAGGAGGAGTTGGCGGAGGCCCTGTTGGTGAACCCTGGAGTGGTGATCGGGCTGGAGCGCGAGCCCCGCACCGAAGTCAGGGAGAACCTGGTCAAGGACCTGGCCGAGATGCTATTCGTCGCCCGCGCCGACCTCACGAGCGACCCGGAACCTCCGCAGCCGGTGGAAGCAGAGGAAGGGTAGGCGATGCAACTCTATCTGGTTGACGGCGCGCGGCTGCGGGAGTTTCGGGAGCGGGCCGGAATACCCCAGGAAGAACTATCCTTGATGGTCGGGGCCGGCAAGACCTGGGCCGCCGAGATGGAACTCGAAAGCCGGGTCCACGTACTGGAGATCATCGTCCAGAAGCTCATCCGAGCACTCGGGGTGGAGATCTCCGACCTCTCCACTTTCCCCGACCCCCCGGCCCCGCCCTCCGCGCCCATTGATCCGACCCTGAACGCCACGCGGCTACGGGAGATGCGGGAGAAAGCCGCGCTCTCCCAAGAAGACCTGGACGAGATGGCCGAGCTAGAGCCCGGTTCCGTCGAGCGGGTCGAGAGCGTGGGACCCGACGAAGAGATACAGGCTTCGGTGGATGTGATCTGGAAGATAGCCCAGGCCCTCAAAGTCTCGCCCACGCTGCTCATCAGGAGATGACGGGAGAGCTTCTCTAGTCCCTATCAGGAATACCCCCGACGACCTGTCCGGCGGTCTCCGTGGCGCCATCGAGGATGGGCTCGAACTCGTTGATCTTGTCTATCGAGAGGCCCATCGCGGCGTTGGTATCCCGCTCGACCATGACCTCGACGAGTACCGGTACTCGTCGCTCCTCGCTCGTTTTGGCGGCCCACTCCAGGGCCGGTTCTATCTCCTCGGGCCTCGTGACCCGGCGCCCCGTCGCGCCCATCGCCTCCATGACCATCACGTTGTCTATGCCGTACTCGCTGTCCGGTCCCTCGTAGCCGATATCCACCGCGAAGTTCATGTCGTACTTCATCTCGCCCTGCCGAATGAGGCTCATGTATGCGTTGTTGATCATCACCAGCACGTATGGCACCTTGTACTGGACGGCGACCGCCACCTCCTCCATGAGGAACTGGAAGGAATAGTCGCCCACGACCCCGACCACCAGGCTATCCGGCTTGCCGAGCTTTGCCCCGATGCACGCGGGAACCTCCCAGCCTAAAGGTCCAGCCTGTCCGCAGCAGATGTAGTGGCGTGGTTTGTACGTCTTCTGGAATTGCCCGGACCAGATCTGGTACAGACCTATCGCTGTGACGATGACGGTGTCCCGGTCGAAGAAGCCGTTCATCTCCTGGAAAACTCGCTGCGGCTTTATTGGCACGTTGTCGAAATCCGTCTTCCTGAGCAGCGTGGAGCGTAGCTCGCCAACGCGCTCCACCCACTCGTCCGGTTCGCGCTCCGGAGTCATGCCGCGGGCCGTGTCAAGCATCTCCTCAAGCGCCAGCCCTGCGTCCGAGACGACCGCCAGATCCGGCTGAAAGACCCGGCCCATCTGCCGCGGGTCTATGTCTATGTGGACGAACTTCCTCTCTCCCCGGTACACGTCGAGGTCGCCGGTGTGACGTTCGGCCCATCGGTTGCCGATCCCCACGACGAGGTCACTCTCAAGGAAGATCGCATTGGCGTAACGCTGGTGGGTCTGGAGGCCGACAATCCCAGCGTAAAGCCCGTGGTCCTCCGGGATAGTGCCTTTACCCATGTACGTCGGGCTGACGGGGATTTGGAGGTATTCGGCGAACTCCACGAGGTCCTCGGAGGCATCGGCCAGGATAACGCCGCCGCCGGGCATCAGGATGGGTCTCTCGGCGGCCAGGATCATCTCGACAACCTGCCGAGTGGCGTTGGGGTTCGGGGCGGGCTTCTGGAAACTCAACGGTCCGCCGCGCTTCGGGTCGAAGTCCACATCCATGTCATAGGTCTGAATGTCGAGCGGCAGGTCTATGAGGACCGGGCCGGGCCTTCCTTCCTGGGCGACGCGGAACGCCTCCCTGAACGTCCACACGAGCTGGGCCGACTCCTTCACCTGCACCGCCCATTTGGTGACGGGTTTCGCTATCTCGACGATATCCACCGCCTGAAAAGCCTCCTTGTGGAGCACGTTCGTCGGGGCCTGGCCGGTGATGCAGATCATCGGTATCGAGTCGGCCATGCAGGTGTAGAGGCCGGTGATCATGTTCGTCCCAGCCGGACCCGAGGTGCCAATATTGATGCCGACCTTCCCCGTAACCCGCGCATACCCATCCGCAGCGTGCGTTCCACCCTCCTCGTGGCGCACCGAGAGATGCCGTATCCGCTCCGACTTGCTGAGAGCCTTATACAGGGGCAGGATGGCCGCCCCAGGCACCCCGAAAGCGTACTCGACGCCCTCGTCCTCCATGACCTTCACTACCGCATCCATCACGTTCATCGTGGGCATTCGCGCGTCCTTTCAGTCGGAAACTGACAAAGGCTTCAAGTCTCGGCGCGGAAACCACAGGCCCGCGCTCCGGTAGAGATTTTCGATGATCCCGAGTAGCGCCGGATGCTTCCAGCCGCCGTTCTCGTGGCCGAGCGAGAATCGCTCTTCACGCTTCATTGACTCAATCCCCCCGAAACTCGGACGGGATGGACAGGTTCGCGCTGGACTCCATGAGGTTCCCATCCTCTCTGCCGCATCACGGCGATTTCTTATCCCCTGACGCATATCAATAGCATGTTCCCGAAGCCGCGTAAAGAGCTTATCTCGTATCGTGGAATATGGTGGAGGAAGAGTTTGCGAAGGGCCGAGGGATTCCGAGAGGTTGGTGGAGATCTTTTTGAGGTTTGGGGTCAGGGTCTCCTGCCTATTTGTTTCGAGTCGGCTAGCGGGACCCAAGATGCTCATGGCGGCCAAGACATCACCGTCCGGCCCAAACACTGGCGCGGCAGCGCACGCGGTTGCCCGGCTTGGTGAAAATCCGCAGCATCCGCTGAGGGGCGACCTGCTCGATGTACATGGTGGAGTGCCTTTCCATTATCGTCAGGTTCGCCGCCTCCTGACTCACCCGCACTAACTCTTCCAGAAACGGCAGGGCTAGCGGGCCGATGCGCTCCCGGCGATGGAGAGCGTCAGGTATTTCAGGCCCAGGCTGTATCTTCGGGTCCGGGCGTTGCGGTGGACGTATCACCGCGAGTTCAGGATCTAGAGCAGCCGGTTGCGCCCCCGATCTCACCCACCCCATCTCCTCCGAGCGGCTCAAGAACTCCAGCAGGCCGAACGCCCGCTCCACCGACTGCACCCCACCCATCGTCTCGCGAGCCATCCTGAACCTCCACAATCTGTTCGAGACACACACACCAAATTCCGTATTGTAGTTTCTCCCGTGGTTCTTGTAATATGTGAGCCTATTGGTGGATTGGTATAACCAGTTGTGGGGGAGACGGTCGCATGGTTGACGAGGAGGGTGTCATGGGCAGAGAACGAGCCGTTGCCGTCGAGGAGGTATTTGGAGAGACGACCCTCTACCACGAGGATCGGGCGGTGGCGCGAATCGTGGCGCGAGACCATGCGCTATCTTCCTTCCCCGCGCCCGGCCTGGAGATGGAGGACGCTGCGGATCGCGGGTTGTACTTCGGCGCGCTCCTGGCTCACGCCCACGCTCTGGCCGTGAGCGGCGGTCAGCTCTTTGACCTGCATGACGCCGATCCCGACCGGTTGGCGGAGTTCCTGACGGTTCGGGAGTGGAAGCCTCTGGACGATGGCCGGGCCGGATGGGAGGCTCCGTTGACCGTCCGCGGGTCGGGAGCCATCCTCGAAGGTGATATCCTCTTGCTCGGCGCGGATGGGTCCACCAGACCCCGGACGTACCAGGCGATCCTGAACTCTCCGGAGGGCGCGTCCTGCCTGACGTTGCCCAAACGCCGTTCCTGGGTCGGCCCCATGCCGCTCCGGGTCGCGCCGCTGCGAACCGTACTGCTCGCCGACCTCGACGAGACTAACGTGGAGTTGGCCCGTGGATTGCGAAGGTTGGGGATGAGGGTCTTGCTGGCGCAACAGACCGGCGCCGGGCGGCGGGACGTGTTCCTGGACCTACGAGACCAGGGATTCCCGGTCTTCGAGGCTGCGGGGGCCGAAGATCTCCGCGAGGCTTTGCGGCCCTACGGCGAGGTTGACCTGGAGATCCAGGGTTCCAGCAGCACCACCCTGACACCCAACGCCCTGACGTTCGATGATGTTCCCGCCGGGCTTCTGCGGGAATCTGGTCCTTCGGTACTTCCCCTTCCCGAGGCAGCCTGTCTCGAAGTCCTGCTGCCGCTAATGGATTCCACGCAAACCGGCGTCAGGCTTGAGGATATCGAGACGGCGTTCGACCTTACCCTGCCTACGACGGTCCCTTTCGGGGAGAAGAACCAGCATTCCACGGATGACGTTACCTTCAAGGAGGCCCGTGGGCTGGAACGGAACGTCCTCGACGCGCTGGAGAGGCTGGACCCTGACCTGCCGCTCCGGTTCAAGGCCGTCGAGAACCCGGCCACGGGACGTTCCCGCGCCCTGACCGCGCGCCAGCAACTCGGGCCGTGGACCGTTCATCTGGCAGGCGTCGCGACAGTCCGGGCGCGGAAGCCCGGCGGCGGTTATCTCCAGGCCGATGAGTACGAGCGACTCCTGAAAGCGGGCGGAGACGTGCGGATGCTACCCGCCCCCGCTGGCGCGGAGAACTCCGTGCAGACTTTGCTCGACGGAACGTATTTGCAGAACATCGTCTTCTCGAAGCTCGGCGCCATCCACGGCTACCGGCCCGCCGCGGTCGTCGTGCCGCTCACCGACGAGGCGTTCCAGGTGTTCTTTCTGGCGCCGCAACTCTCCTATGGGGTCGTGGGTCGGCTACGGGCCGCGCTGGCCGTCTCGGGGCTTGCGGGTGAGGAGCGAGAAGATGTTCGGTGGTTGGCCGACGCCGCCCTGGGCATCCCGCGGCTCGACGCCAGGATCCGGTACTCGTATACGAACGGCGAGGGGCTGCCGCTGATGGAGGAACGGCCTCCTCTGCCAGAGACACGGACCCCTGACCCCATAGTTTCCTTGATGGAGGCCGCCGGGGATGTGGAGCCGCTATCCGCCGCCGCGGATGCCGTGGAGGCGCGGGAAAGTGATGACGGCCACACTCTTCATCTGGGTCCGGGCGAAGGGTTCGATACCGGTGGAGCGCGGGGTTGGGCCGAATATTTGATCTCCTTTCTCGACTATCTGCATCGCGCGGTAACGACCAGCGGGCGCATCGTGCGCGTATATGGCTGGGAGGGAGAGGAGATACAACGCCTCCTCGCCGCCCGCATGATGGCTTTTACCCCCGCCCCCGACGTTCCTGGCAGGGCTACGGTCCAGATCAAGGTCGGACCTCTAAAGGGAACACGCTACCGGCTTGGCAGCGAGCGGGTCCCTGAAGGCGACCGGCGGGTGCAGGTGGACCTCTTCCGGGCCGACGACGACTCGGACGACCCCCGCAGCATCACCCTCGCCCTCGGTTCGGGGAGTGGGGAACCCATCGTCGCCATGCCGACCACCGTGCAGCCGGTCTTCGGGTTCGGCAACATCTGCGGCGATCTCGGGGTGCTGGAGCGTCGCCTGGCGTACCGGGTCGCCGCCTTCAACCGCTCGCCCAACGAACGCGCTCTCAACGCCCTGGAGAACGGCGTGCCTCTCTACGAGTTCGATGAGACCCTCGACGAGGCTGGAAATCCCGTCGTCCTCGATGGTCAGCGCCGGTCCTTCGAGCGGGCTGGGCTAAGGTTGAGCGGGAAGCTCAGGGACCTTTTGGACGAGGGCATCATCGTCGGGGAGACTGACCGGGGCGTCCCCGTTCTGGCCCGCGCGGGACACATCCTGGACGGTCTGCTTGGGAGCGTGGAGCATCCGGTCACGGGCAAATCCACAAAGGCTAGCGAGTTGTACAAGGAGATCCTCTTCGACGAGTACGAGGCGAAGGGGATACCCACCATCTACAACGGTTCCAATTCGCCGGAGCGGGTGGCTGGAGGCAGGATCTTCATCCACGACGCCTTCACT
>JACDGB010000075.1 GCA_013815485.1 Rubrobacter sp. | reverse complement strand
GGCCCGGGTCGCCCGGCAGCTGATCGAATCGGGTCTCGTAACCGGGACCTCCGGCAACGTCAGCGTCCGCACCCCCGAGGGCGACGTTCTCGTTACCCCGAGCGGCATCGACTACGAGGTCCTCGAACCCGAGGACGTGGTGCTCGTGGATTTGGAGGGCAGAGTTTTGGATGGATCGCTGGGTCCGTCCACCGAGGCCCCTATGCACACGGGCATCTATCGTGCGCGTCCCGAGGTGGGTGCCGTGGTCCACACCCACTCCCGCTACGCGACCACGCTGGCCTGTTTGGGATGGGAGATACCCCCGATCCACTACATGCTCACCACGCTCTCGGACGAAGGACGGATACCGTTGGCGCCGTACGCCACTTACGGCACCGAGGAACTCGCCGGTTACGCCGGCGAAGCTTTGGGCGAAAACCGCAAGGCGTGTCTGTTGCGAAACCACGGCACCATCACCGTCGGCGAGAACCCCGATGAGGCCTTCTCGCGGGCAGTCGTTCTCGAGGAGATGGCCGAGATATACTACCGGGCCAGGGTCGCCGGGGAGCCCGTACTCCTTTCCCCCGGGCAGGTCGAGGAGGTAGCGACCAAGATCTCTGGCTACGGCCAAGCCAAACCCGCATCCACCGACAACGAGGGCTAGAACGAGGTAGAGATGGGCGCTCGCCGCCATGGGTGTCGGTACGGGCAGGGCATCCTGGTCCCGGCCGCGAACGAATCGGAGAGGTTCTCGCCGAGGCCTTAACAGCGTACCCGCCCCACAGCCCGTACCCCAGTCGGTAGGATTAGGGTCCCGACGACCGTTGGCAGGCGACGAAGGAGACCCCGAGCGCGGCCACACCACTGTCACCCGAGGGGGAAGTAGGGTCCCGCCGGCCGGTGCCTGGCCTACTGGACATCCTGAAGGAAGCCGATCTCCGCGCCGACTTCGCCGACCTCTTCGCCACGTCCGCAAATAGGGGGGCGTTGCCGAAGGAGGTGCCTAGAAAGAGATTGTGTTCTGCCTCTACAGCCTCGACACCGACACATCACGCTAGAGCCAGCAGTTGAAGTGGAGGCCCGGTGGGTGTTACCGTGCCCGCGAGCAGGGTACTGCTGCGACGGCAATGGACGGAGGGCTCTTGCAAGAGACCGGCGGGCGACCGCAGGGCCCGGAGGCCCTGCCCCTCGGAGAGGAGTAGAATGGTGGACAACAAACGGTACATGATGGCGGTCGGCACCGATGATGCGGGAGTAAACCTCAGAGACTTCATAAAGGACAAATTGCAGAACGATCTGCGGGTGAAGGAAGTTCGCGATTTCGGCGTGGCAGACGCGAGCGACAAGACCGCGTACCCGATCATATGCATAAAGGTCGACGAGGCGGTCGCTCGGGGCGAAGTGGATAGGGCTGTGCTCTTCGGTGGCACAGGCCTGGGTGAGGCTATATCGGCCAACAAAGTGCGCGGGGTGCGCGCTGCCGTCGCCTACGATGCCTACTCGATCGAAAGATCCGTATTGTCCAACAACTGCCAGGTATTGTGTCTAGGGGAACGTGTGATAGTCCCGATGCTAGCCGACCGGGTGGTGCAACAGTGGCTCGGGTACGAGTTCGACGCGTCCTCTCCATCGGCACGTAGGGTGAGCCTCATAACCGATTATGAAGAGGGCGGCTTACAACTGTAGCTCGAAAGGCGTTCATAGGGGCAACGGATGCGTCCAGGAGGGTCTCGCGGTTGAGGGGCGGCTATCAAGCCCGTCTTGCCCCTTGGGTCTTCCCGTCAGGCCTACTCACGAATTACGGGCTCTGTCGCGCACCGTGGTGAATAGACATCATCCTGCACTCGCTGCCAGGAGAAGCTAGTGAGAGGAGCCGCGTGCGAGCAATAGCCGACCAGACCGAACGCTCGATGGGTCCTTCCCCGAGGAGGAGTCGCGATGGGCCGGAGCCGTTGCGCCCGGTCCGTGAGGGGGTCGCCTACGCCACGCGGCATCGCCCGAAGGCGAACGGGATCTCCCGAGCGGTACACGCTAGCGACGCCGCCGAGTCTTGATACGTCTTTGACGCTACCCGGAAACCGACTGGATGGGGGACACCCCCGCCAGACCAAGCCGAGTAACGTCGCACGAGGGCGTGAAACCAGATCAACGCACCAGGAGGAAAAGAATCATGACGATCGTGAGCGTTTTGGGGTCGGGCGTTATGGCCACGGCCCTCACCTTCCCACTGGCCGATAACGGACATGAGGTGCGGCTGGTGGGTACCCACCTCGACCGTGACATCATCGACAGCCTCCGCGCCACCGGCGTGCATCCCGGTCTCGAGCGCAAGATCCCCGAGACCGTCCGCATCCACCAGATCGAGGAGATAGAGGCCGCCCTCGAGGGTGCCGAGATAGTCATGAGCGGTGTGAACTCCTTCGGGGTGAGATGGGCGGGTGAGCAGCTCGCGCAATTGCTCGAGCCCGGCACGCTGATAATCTCCATCGCCAAAGGGATGGAGGCGGACCCAAGCGGCGACCTACGTATCCTGCCCGATGTCTTGGCAGAGCGGGTGCCGCCTAGCCTGCGCCAGGACGTCTCCTGGTCAGCGGTAGCGGGCCCTTCCATAGCGGGCGAGGTAGCAGCTAGGCGCGAGACCTGCGTCGTCTTCGCCGGCCGGGACGAGGAAGCACTCAACCGTCTTGCCGACACCTTCCGCACCGATTGGTACCACGTCTGGACCTCTACAGACTTCGTCGGCGTCGAAGTGTGCGCTGCCACGAAGAACTGCTACGCCCTTGGGGTCGGTTTCGCGGAAGGCATACTGGAGCGGTTGAACGAGGCGGAGAGTTCGGATAGTAACCACGACTACGAAGCCGCCCTGTTCGGGCAAGCGGCGTTCGAGATGGGGCAGATGGTGCGGCTCATGGACGGACGTCCCGACACGCCTTACGGGTTGGCCGGCGTCGGCGACATGTACGTAACGAGCATGGGTGGGCGGAACGTCCGAGTGGGTCGGCTGGTGGGCAGCGGCCTGCGCTTCTCGGAAGCGCGGTCCAAGATGGCCGGGGTCACGCTTGAGGGCGCGGTCGCGATCGAGGTCATCGGCGGCGCTCTACTCAAGTTGACCGAGCGCGGCATCATCGAGCCAACGGACTTCCCGCTGATGAGGCACCTGCACGCTATCATCGCCGAGGATCAACCCCCGAAGATCCCATGGGGTGCGTTCTTCGGTGGCGAGGCGTAGCGTCTAGATGAGTGTTGCGTGGATTGACGATACAACGAGAGCCATCCGAACCCTCGACGAAAGGAACCTCGGATGGCCCGACCCCAGCATACTCCGGCCCCAGCGCTCCTGGAAGAGGCGATCACGCTGCTTTTCTGCCTCATGGATGACGCCTACACCTCGCTCAACCCCGCGGCGGACCGCTACTCCACCCTCAAACGACTCTCGGACTCGGAGGTCCTGACGTTGGCACTCTTTCCAACAGCTCAGAGGCGTGGAGAGCGAACGCTCCTTCCTGCGTGACACCAGCGAAGCTCGGTTCTTCTCTCACCTGTTCCCTGGGGTTGTGGGGCTCTTGCGCCTTCCTCCTTCCATCGGAGGGTACGCAAGCTGAGGCGCTTCCTTGAGCCCTTGCGGCGAGGGGTGGTGGCGGAGTTGGTCGGCGAGGCGGAAACCCTCCTCGTCGACTCGACTCTGCTTTCGGTCTTGCATCCACGCCAGGTCAAGCAGTCCGCGGGCTGGGGAAGCTCTTCGGCGGGAGCGGAGTGGGTAAGGTGGGGCTCCTTCTCGGTTTACGGCGTGAAGCTGCCCATCCTCTGGAGACCTCGCCGTAATGTCTGGGTTCTGTCGGTTTCTTGGTGAAACGGTGCATCCTCGTCCTGGACCGCCGCCCGAGCGGTCTTCAGGCGGCCAGCATCCTCGCTTTCAGCAGATCGAACCCTGCCCTCCCGTAGCCCTGCCTCTTCAGTAGCTTCAGCTTGTTGACGAACCCTTCCACCGGCCCGTTGCTCCACTCCTCCGTGAGTCCCGCCCTCACCGCCGGAAGGTCCTTCTTGAGACCTATGGCGAAGCGCCGCATCGCGGGCGCCCTGCACGCCTCGGCCTCTTGGAGCCACCCGTCGAGCTTCTCGCCTTCGAGGTCCCTGACCATGCCGTTGAACTCCTGGGCCAGACGGCGCGTGTCCGCGAGCGCCCCGTCGGCGTCGCAGAGCCTCCCCAGGTACTCTTTCTGCTTGTCTTTCAGCTTCTCTTCCCGGCGCATGAACAGCGCGGCCACGTTCTTGGAGGTGGGAGACAGTCCCGCGACGGAACTCTTCCTCGCGCGGGGCACGGAGGACGGCGGCTTGCCCCGGGCTTCTGCGCGGCGGAGTTGGGCCGTGAAGCGGGCGCAGATCTCCTCGCTGTTTCGGTAGCCCCTCTCGCGGATCTCGCGGTAGAGCTTCTTGCCGTTGTGGCAGCCCTCGTTCCATCGCGCGACCAGATAGGGAACGTAGGGGTCGAGGACGCTCTTGTTCCTCTTGTACGCTCTGCGCGGCGGCGGCTCGGTGAGGTCCTTGTAGCGGTAAACGGTCCTGGCGCTTACGCCAAGCCTCTTGCAGATGTGCCTGAGATCCGCCCCTGCCAGGTAGAGGCGCCGGATGTCCTTCCATTGCTCGACCAGGCGCTCGTGGCGTTTTCTGGCGGCGTCCTCTATCTTCCGGTCGTGCGTCCTCGGACGGTTGGGGATCACGGGCCCGGAAGCGAAGGAGTCGTCGCTCCTGTCTTCGGGCTCGGTACCCGGCGCGGCAGCCTCGCGGAGCGCGGGCCTCTTCTGGAGCAGGAACTCCTCAAGCGTCAGGGCCAGATTGTGGAGCAGGTGCCAGCGATCCGTCACCTGCACGGCGGTAGGTGCGCCCTTGGCCAGGGCCTCGCGGTAGATGCGGGAGCGATCGCGGGCAGCGAACTCTATCTCGGGATGCTCTTTCAACCAGGCCACGAGGCTCTCCTGAGAGCGCTCCGGAAGCAGGTCAACGACCTTGCGGCGCTCGAGGTCCACGAGGATCGTCCCGTAGGCGTGTCCCTTCCTGAAGGCGAAGTCATCCACGCCCAACGACCTCACCTTCCCGCCGTCCGGTAGCGATGCGCTTTTCGCCCTCCGGAGCAGAGCGTCTCGACCGACCACGAGGCCGAGCTCCTCGGCCAACCTTGCGCCGGCGCGCCCGCCCAACTCGAAGACGATCGCCAGGAGCGCTCCCTCCAACCGGCCCGTCTTGCGGGCGCGGGCGGCGACGTCCGGCAGTCTCTCGCAGAAGATACGTCGCTCGCACGATGCCCCGTCGCAGAAGAAACGCCTCGCGCGGACCTCGAGCTCGACCGTGATTCCGTGCCAGGGCAGGTCCGAGACACTACGGGAGTAGCGGCTATGGACCCGGGACGAGCCGCGACCGCATAGCGGGCAACGGGACCTCCTCGTCTCGGACGCCGCGGAGATGCTGACGCGCCCGGTCTCGATGCTCAGGCTTTCGAGGTACAGGCCCTCGGGGAGCAGTTCGTGGGTTGCGATGGCGGTCCTCATGGCGGCGCTTCTCCTTACCCGGCTCGACGGAGCCCCACGGTAAGGCTTGTTCACCAGGAAAGCGACAGAACCTAACCGCGCAATACATAGGCGGAGCCACACCTGGCAGGAACGGCGTTCGTCGTCCGTAGGCTTGCGTTCCCACGAAACTCTTAACGCAGACTCTTTCGGCTGTGCCAAGAAGTAAGTAGGCCCTTGCAGCAGGTAGATATTGTTAAGCTGTTTGTGGTGGCAGCACTTCGTACACAAATATCGCATCGTCATCCCAAGTACCTTTAGCGTGATACGGGCGAGGACTGCGCATATAAATTATGATCGTGAAATCCTTACGCACATCTTGAGAGGTTATAGACACGCTAAGAACGTTATCTTCCTGCCAATTTCCGGGCGGGGTGTCCTCCATGTTGTGAAGTTTCACTATCCGATATGAAAGGGTCTCTCCTAGCGGGTCCGTTGCTGAAACCACGAACTCCAACGTATCCCCAACACGCAGACGACTCCCCGTACTGCTAACGCCGCGTGAAGGCACCCAAACGTTACCTAGAGTGTCGCGCACGCACTCTAAACGCGGGTAATAATCTTCGCTAGTTTCCATCTTGCTCCTGTACCTGACCAGACGGTTCCTGATCTCTCCCGATAAGCCGAACACTAGATGCTTCTGATGGGGCAGGAATTCCCGGTTGTGAGCGTTTGGGTCGCGGAGCTTCTCCAGCTCAGCGAGGAACACCTCCATAGCCTTCCACTTCCCCAGAGCACTCGAGAATTCACCGGACCAATTTTTGCCCAGGATGGTTCTGAGATCATAGAAGTCCGCATAGTAGAGCAATCGTTCTTCCACCCCTGCCTGCTGCCGTGTTGCTTCTACTGCTTTACGCTCCTCCCACTTCTTGATTCTGTCGGCCGAGACTCCACAGCTCTTTACCCAGTCGCTTCCGTGCTGCTTCTGAAGTACAACCGCGATGAAGTCGCGAAGGGAGTTTTCCACTTCCCTAAGTGCTTGTGAGACATCCATACTCTGCGGTTATAGTATCAGTCGTCCGATTCGTCCTCTCGATCCGGAGAGGAGGTTTTAGGCGGCCTTCGGATCGGGAGGATACTGACTGTCCGGATAGGGAGCGACTTGGGTTTACAATACTAAGCTATCAGCTTCGTAGCTTTGCAATCGCGTAAAAGGGAGATGCTCGTATGGGTCGGAATGTATTTCCGGTCGTGTTCGATGGCCACAACGATGTACTGCTAAGGCTCGGTGGGCCGGATGGGGGCGGACCCAGCGCATTCTTCGAGCGCGGTGACCAAGGCCACCTGGATCTGCCCAGGGCACGGGAGGGAGGCTTCGGGGGCGGCTTCTTTGCCGTCTGGATCCCCTCACCCAAAGAGCAGACCGAACGCACTCCGAGGGGGCTTCCACCCGCACTTGATGCCGCGTACGCGTTGCGCCGCTCGATTGCCGATACTGCCACGCTGTTTAGGATCGAGAACCGCTCGGACGGGAAGTTCCGGGTAGTCCGCACCGCCGCCGAAATTCAGCGATGCCTGGACGAGGAAGTAATGGCGGCGGTGCTCCATTTGGAGGGCGCCGACGCTATAGACACCGACCTCGACGCGCTGCGCGTGCTCTACCGGGCGGGGCTGCGCTCGCTTGGCCTCGTCTGGGGCCGGCCGAACGCCTTTGCCGAGGGTGTCGCCGTGCACTTTCAGCGCTCACCGGATACAGGGCCGGGGCTAACCGAAGCCGGTAGGGAGTTGGTTCGCGCCTGCAACAACCTCCGCATCATGATCGATGTGTCCCACCTGAATGAGCGAGGCTTCTGGGATGTGGCGGCTCTCACGGAGGCCCCACTCGTTGCGACTCACTCCAACGCTTACGCTCTGTGCGCCTCCACCCGAAACCTCACAGACCCGCAGCTCGACGCCATAGCCGCCTCCGACGGAATGATCGGCCTCAACTTCGCGGTCAACTTCCTGCGTGAGGACGCGGCCAGGGATGCAGGCACTCCTCTGGAAGTGATGGTCCGGCAGATCGACTACCTGGTAGAGCGAGTCGGGATCGACAGGGTCGGCTTCGGCTCCGACTTCGATGGGGTCTTGATCTCACAGGAGATAGGCGATGTGTCGGGCCTGCCGAGGCTGATGTCGGCGCTCAGGCACCGGGGCTACGAGGACCAGGCGCTCCGAAAGCTCGCCCACGAGAATTGGGTCCGTGTCCTGCGCAAGACCTGGGGTGAGTAGAAGGTGCG
>JACDGB010000074.1 GCA_013815485.1 Rubrobacter sp. | reverse complement strand
GCGTGTCCACGAGCGCTTGACCATAAGCGCCTCGGACATAGGTCTCATAGCGGCGGTTGCCTTGCTGGGTCCCGTGTGGGCGCTCCTAGCGGCTCTCCCCGCTGATCTTCTCATCGGGAGGCGGAGCTGGCTTCGGACAGTATACGAAGTAAGCCACACCGTTGTCATCATCTTCCTGTCGGGCACGGTCTTCTCGTTTGTCGCCGACCCTTTGCTGGTTGGTGACCCGAAACCCTCTGTAGAGCTCCTTTACGGGACGCTGGTGGCCGGGACGACGCTAATAGCGGCCAACGTGACTTTGGACGGCATCTTGCTCAAGGTCAAGTATGGCCAAGCTTTTCACCGGAGCTGGCAGGAGAACACGCAACCTTACCTACTTTCCAACGGTGTCGACGTCCTGACGGCGAGCTTCGGGCTATTGGCCCTGACGGCCCATGGACCGCTTGGCATCCTGGTGGTGTTCGCGGGCTCCCTGGGAAGCCAGACGCTCGTCCACCACTCGCGGCGCCAGAAGGTGAGGATAGGTGAGTTTCAGGAGCGCGTGGAGTCTCTCGAGACGGCCCTCGTGTCCTCGAACGCGACGTTCGGCACCATGATGATGCAAGAGTTGGGCCGCAAGGACGGCTACACGCACCGGCATGCGGCGGCGACCGCCGTGTATGCTGCAGACCTTGCGTGCGAGATGAAGCTGGTAGACGCTTGCGTCGAACGCCTGCGGCTGGCCGGGCTACTGCACAACATAGGCATGTTCGGGTTGCCCGAAGAGTTGTTGTTGAACGCAGGTAAGCTTAATTCCGTCGCCCAGTACCAGGTCGCCGAGCACCCGATCCGTGGGGAGAAGATGCTGGGAGCCGTTCCGGAATACGGAGAGGTGGCCTCCTGGATCCGCTGGCACCACGAGAGGCCAGACGGCCGAGGATATCCGGACAAGCTGAGGGGCCCGTGGATACCCGTGGAGGCGAAGATACTTGCCGTGGCCCAGGCCTATGCCGCCATGGTACTGGATGGGCCTCGGCGCCCGGGCATGAGTCCCGCCGACGCGCGTCAGGAGCTCGGCAAGGGCGTAGACACGCAGTTCGACGGGGTGGTGGTACGGGCGTTTCTGAGGACCTTGGACACCGAATCCGAGGGTTACAGGATGGCCGACGACCACCGGTTCGCCTTTCCGAGCTTGGAAAACGGGGGACAGCCAAAGTTTCGGTGGGACGGCGGTCGCGAGGCGGTACCCCGGTGAGCGACAAGCGTCCGGACGCACGCTCCGGGCACAGACCCTGGGAGGGTCCGATCCGCGTGGCGCTCGCGACGGTGGTCCTCTTGTTCTTGGGCGGATCGTGGGCTTTTCGGGATGCCCCGTGGGCTTACCTGGCGGCGCTCTTCGCGGCGGTCTTCGGCCTACTTGTGACCGTCCGGCCGGGGCTTCTTTACCAACGGAGGATCGTGCAAGCCATGGCGGACGCCTTCGCCGCAAGCGTGCTCGTCGCCGGCACTGGCGGTGGCGCCTCCGTCTTCTTCCCCTTGTATTTCCCGGCGGTGCTCTCTCTGGTGGATGTCACAGGTCGTGCTGAGGGCCGCGGCCAGGCGCGGGCCGAAGGCGTCGGCGGGGCAGCGGTACTTATTGGGGGTTATCTGCTCGCAACGCTCGCCGCGGAGGGATGGTACGGGCCGATCTCACCCCCGTTCGCCTTGAGAATGGCACTCCTGTTGCTCTTCTGCGCCGCGGCACTCTTCATGGGCTCTGAAATACACGCGCTTCGGGCGCGTGCGACCGGGCTTTCGGCCACCGCCGCGGTGGAGAGGGAACGCACCGGGAGGGCCGCCGCACAAAGAGACGTCCTGGTTCCGGCCCTCAGCGCGTTGGACATCGAGTCGACCCTCGCCTATTCTGCGGAGGCCGCGTGCGCCGTCGCTGGAGCCTCCTATGGGCACGTGGCGTCGCTTAGGGGCGACCTGCACCGCACGGTCATGCGGGGTGAGTTCGACGCCTGTCCGAGTTGGTGGCACCCTTCCGTGCAGCGCCTCGTGCTCTGGAGTTGCCGTGAGGGCGGCGCCGTGCGGCTGGACGATACGGTCCACGGTGTGAGAGGTTTCCTCGCGGTGCCGGTGGGCACACCCGGCGAGGAGAAGTGGGGGGCCATAGTAGTCGGGGGCGGTCGCATGGGAGCGGAAGAGGAGCGCGAACTGTTGCGGCTCGCCGCCGACGTGCAGCCTACGCTGGAGCGACGCCCAGACGCCGCGGGCGGACTCGACCTGTCGTCGGGGCTGCCGAACGTGGTCTCGCTCTCCCGCGTCCTGCGTCGGGAGATCTCCACCGGCGCTGCGCCGACGGTGCTTGCCGTAAGACTGGGAGATGTGGCCCCTTCCTCGGTGGAAGGTCTGCTCGGTCGCCTTGGAAAGAGGCTCGGGGGTGGCGGGCTGCGGGCCTTCCGGTACGCGGAGGATACCCTTGTCATCCTGGCACAAGTCGACAAAGAGGCCCAAGCGGTGGGAAAGGCTCGTTCGCTGATGCGGGTTCTCGACGAGGAATCTAAAGGCCTCGTCGAAACCGGCGTGAAGGCGGCGGTCGGGTTCGCTTTACCGGGGCCACTAGCGGAAAACCCCGATACGCTCGTGTCGATGGCGCTTCTCGCGCTGAACGATGCACGAGGTAAGGAAGCGAAGATCGCCGGTGCCGTTGTAGGAGCCCGGGAATCCTCAGAGAGAGGACCCGCAGACGCAAGCTCGCCGTACGTCCAGGGATTGGTGAAAGCCATGGTGGCGCGCGATTCGTATCTAGCGGGACACTCGGCGGGCGTTTCGCGCGTTTCCGGCCGCATCGGCCGAGCCCTGTCGCTTCCCCAGGAACAACTCGACACCCTCGCGCTCGGGGCCCTGCTCCACGACGTCGGCAAGATCGGCGTGCCCGACCGTATCCTGCACAAGCCGGGTGGATTGACAGAGGAAGAATACGCCGTTATAAAGCGGCACCCTACTATCGGCGCCGAGATAGTGGCATCTACCTCCGAGCTTTCGCCCGCGTTGCCCGCGATCCGGCACCACCACGAGCGCTTCGACGGCCAAGGTTACCCCAACGGTCTGCGTGCCGAAGAGATCCCGCTCGTCGCGCGGGTGGTCGCCGTAGCCGACGCCTTTGACTCGATGACGCGCGAGCGACCGTGCGTCAGCCGAAAGTCCGCCGAGGCGGCTCTGGAGGAGATCATGCGCCAAGCCGGTACCCAGTTCGACCCGAGGGTCGCGGAGGCGCTGTCCCGGGCGACCTCCAGCCCCGACGACCTGCGCGCAGATGATCTCGCCGTGTGAGCGAAACGCCTACGGGACGTTCGGTGAGAAGCGGCGGAGGTCGCGTTGGACACGGTCCCTCGGGAAAAGTCGTCGTAAAGCATCTTGGCAGGGGCCGTAGGCGGTAGTCTTTACGGAAGGCCAGATCAAGTACGCGTAGTATCTTGGGAGGAGCCGGGCCGATCCGGTAGCGGGTCTCTCTCGTAGCATGCAATGTAACCAGATCTCGAAGAGTAGGAAACGTGGGACGCGGCTTCCGCGTGGCCCCGGCAGGTCGCGGGAGTTCGATGGAAGCATCTTTGGTCCTTAGCCCCGGGGACGCGAGAGAGGCGGGCCGACGAGATGTATACTTGCCGCTCGTAGAACGGGTGTCGGAAAGGAAGAATTGGATCCCTCAAAGCAGGACCGAGAAGACCTCACGTATGGTGCGTCCGGTGGAGTCCACGAACCCGAGCGTGCATTCAATGCGCCGGAGGAGGACAACCGGTGGTTGCGCTCGGTCCTGGAGAACACTTCGGAGATCGTAAGCACCGTCGACCCGGACGGCTACCTGCGCTACGCCAACCCCGCTTGGGGGCGGGTCTTGGGCTACGATCCCGAGGAGGTGGTCGGTATGAACGTCCTCGACTACGTGCACCCCGACGACCTTCCCCGCGTCCTCGAAGAGACCGGGAAAGCCCTATCGGAGGAGGGAGTTGCCAGGAACAAGGCCGAGTACCGCTTCAGACACAAAGACGGCTCCTGGCGGTGGATGGAGAGCGTGGGCACCTACCTTCTCGACGATCCGGCGGTAGGCGGCGTTGTTGTAAGTTCCCGTGATATTACCGAGCGCAAGGAAGCCGAGGGAGAACTATACGCTCTGCGGCGGGAGTACGAAGAACTCCTCGGCTCCGTCGAAGCGATCATCTGGAAGGGGGAGGCCCGGACGCTGCGCTTTACCTTCGTAAGCGACCAGGCAGAGGCCATCCTCGGCTACCCGGCGCGACGCTGGACGCAGGAGCCTTCGTTCTGGCAGGATCATATCCACCCCGAGGACCGTGAGTGGACGGTCTCTTTCTGCCGCAAGGCGGTGACGGAGAAGAAGGACCACCGCTTCGAGTACCGTATGATCTCCTCCGACGGCGGCGTGGTGTGGTTGCGGGACATCGTGCGTGTGGGCCTCGAAGACGGCGTCCCCACGCAACTGTTCGGCGTGATGGTGGATATAACCGAGCGCAAGCGGGCCGAACAAACCATCGAGCGGCTCGCCCGCCGCAACGAGCTCATCCTCGACTCGGCGGGGGAAGGGATATGCGGCCTCGACCGTGAAGGCCGCGCGACCTTCGTCAACCCGGCGGCGGCCAGGTTAACCGGGTTTGGTCCTGGGGAGCTGATCGGACAATCCCTCCACGCCGCCATCCACCACTCCCGACCCGATGGGACTCCGTACCCCGAAGGGAAGTGCCCGATCTACGCGGCGCTCATGGACGGTGAGGTCCACCGCGTGGACGACGAGGTCTTCTGGCGCAAGGACGGCACCGGCTTTCCCGTAGAGTACACTAGCACCCCTATACGGGAGGGCAGCGAGGTAACCGGGGCCGTGGTGACCTTCACCGACGTCACCGCGCGCAGGAAGACCGAAGAGGCGCTGAAGGGGAGCGAAGAGCATTTCCGCTCCCTAATCCGGAACGCCTCGGATATCGTCGCCCTCTACGAGGCAGACGGGACCATCCGGTACGCCAGCCCGGCTCTCGAACGGGTATTGGGATACGACCCTGAAGAAAGGATAGGCGCCAATTCGTTCGAGCTGATCCATCCCGACGATGTCGTCCGGGCTAGGAAAACGTTCGCCAAAACTCTGCGCAGACCGAACGTACCAGTGTCGATAGAGGTGCGAGCGCGGCACCGCGACGGCTCCTGGCGGCACCTTGAGGTCGTGGGCACCAACCTGCTCGACGACCCGAACGTGGGGGCAGTGGTGCTCAACGGCAGGGACGTAACCGAACGCAAGGAGGCCGAGGAGCGCTACCGCACCCTGGTGGAACAGATCCCGGCAGTGAGCTACATAGACCGGGCCGACGGCTCCGACACGCCGCTTTACACCAGCCCGCAGATAGAAGGGATGCTCGGCTACACGCCGGAAGAGTGGATGTCCGGCAGGTTGTGGCCGCAGCGGCTGCACCCCGAGGATCGGGAGCGGGTTCTGGCCGCCGACGAGCGCTTCGAGGCGGGGGACGAGCGCTTCGACGAGGAGTATCGACTGCTGGCCAGGGACGGGTCTGTGGTTTGGGTGCGCGAGCGGGCGGTGCTTGTAAAGGACGAAGCCGGGGAACCCCTTCACTGGCAGGGCGTCCTTTTCGACATGACGGAGCGCAAGGAAAGTGAGGAGATCGTACGAAGGAGCGAGGCACGCCTGGCGGAGGCGCAGCGCCTGGCGCACCTGGGCGGGTGGGAGTGGGACGTGCGGACGGGAGAGATCTCCTGGTCGGACGAGGTCTACCGCATCTACGGCCTCACGCCCCAAGAGTTCGTACCGAGCTTTGGAAAGTTTATAGAGATCGTGCACCCGGAGGACAGGGAGACGCTCGCTGAGACTATAAACGGCGCCCTTGGCGGCCACAAACCATACGACGTGGAGCATCGCATCGTCAGGCCAGACGGGGAGGTGCGTTGGTTGCACCGTCGGGCGGAAACCATCAGGAGCGAGGCGGGCGAGCCCTTACGGATGGTGGGCACCGTCCACGATGTCACCGAGCGCAAGGCGTTGGAGGGGCAACTTGAGTACCGGGTCCTCCACGATCCGCTGACCGACCTGCCCAACCGCACGCTCTTCGTCGACCGCCTCGGCCAGGCCCTCAGGCGCACCCGGCGTCAACGAGGTCGCAAGGTCGCGGTGCTGTTCGTCGACCTGGACAATTTCAAGGTCGTCAACGACTCCCTGGGTCACGAGGTGGGCGATTCACTGCTCGTGATCTTGGCCGAGCGTATGCGGCGGTCTTTGCGCCCGGGGGACACCCTGGCCCGCTTCGGAGGTGACGAGTTCACTGTGCTTGTCGAAGACGTCTACGACCCTGCGGACGCCATCCAGGTGGCCGAACGGGTCACGGCAGAGTTCCGGAGGCCTTTTGCCCTGAAGGGTAGGGAACTTTTCGCCTCCGCGAGCGTCGGTATCGCTCTTGGGGAGTCCGCCACGAAGGACCCGGAGGAGTTGCTTAGGGATGCGGACACGGCCATGTACCGGTCCAAGGATGAAGGCTTGGATTATTGTATGTTCGACCCAGAGATGTACGAGCGCGCCGTCCAGCGCTTGGAGCTCGAAAACGATCTCAGAAGGGCCGTAGAGTCAGGTGAATTCACCGTACACTACCAGCCGATAGTGCGCCTCGAAACCGGCGAGACGTGGGGCGTGGAAGCAGTTGTCAGGTGGGAGCACCCTCGGCGGGGCCTGCTCGACCCCTCCGCGTTTGTGCCGGTCGCCGAGGAGAGCGGCCTCATAACCCCAATGGGAAATAGGGTGCTGGAGGAGGCGTGCCGCCGGACGAAAGAGTGGCAGGATAGCCACCCCCGCATGCCCCCGCTCGTCTTGTCCGTGAACCTCTCGGCCAAGCAACTCCGGCGCCCCGAACTGGCCGCGACCGTGGAGCAAATCTTACAAAAGACCGGACTGGGGGCGAGCTGCTTGACCCTTGACGTGACGGAGACCGTCTACATCAAGGTGCTGGAGGGCAACACCACCGCGCTGGACGGGCTAAAGAAGGCAGGGGTGCGCCTCTCCATAGACGATTTCGGGGTGGGTTACTCATCGCTCTCCTACCTCAAGCGCCTGCCAGCCGATGTCTTGAAGATAGATAAGTCGTTCGTCGCGGGCGTCGGGGGGGACATAGAGGATATGGCGATCGTGCGGATGGTGATCGAGCTTGCCCACACTCTCGGGATGGAGGTCGTGGCCGAGGGCGTGGAGAGTGAGGAGCAGGCGGCGAGCCTACGCGAGATGGGCTGCGACATGGCCCAAGGCTACCACCTCGCCAAGCCGCTGCTCCCCGAAGAGGTGCCGGAGTTCTTGGCACGGTAGGCGACGAACCAAGGCGCCCCTGTTACGCGCCGCCGGTCCCACGTAGCGGCGCCGCTACGCGGGACCGGCGGCGACGGGGGAACACCAACGAGCCCCGAGGTTTGCGGCGGCCGGTCATGGCGCTCGGGTTTTCGCCACGACGATCTGCGCGGCCTCTTGCGTAGCGCCGGGCACCGCAAGGTGGCGCCCTTGGAGCAGGTCGCAACCGAGCTTGGCGACTTGGTTCGGCCCTTCCACGCCCTGACCTACTACCTTCCAGCCCACGGCGTGCGAGAGGTCGATCATCGCCGCGACTACGGCGTCGTCTTCGGGCTCGTTGCCGAGGCGGGCGACGAGGGAGTGGTTCAACTGCAGCAAGTCTAGCGGCAAGCGCCCGAGTTGCGTGAGCGAAGAGTACGCCGCTCCGAAGTCGTCCAGCGCGACGCCGACCCCGAGGCCTCTG
>JACDGB010000073.1 GCA_013815485.1 Rubrobacter sp. | reverse complement strand
TCTAAGCGACGTTAGTAGGGCCGGGGTCTAGAGCAGCCTCGGCCCTTCTTTTTGCCCTTATTCACCGGAGTGCGTGGAAGGGCAATTCCCGGAACTTCGCCAAGAAATATTTGCATCTAGCTCATCGTAGTGATACATGTGGCTTTCCCCTGCTCTAGGGTTCTCGGATAGGCGTGACCCAACCGAAGAGAGGACGCGATGGACAACACGGGCACTCGACCGTACGCGCTGGCGAAGGAAGAAGGCCAGGCGGTGTGGTTCTTGGGCACCCTCCTGGTAGTGAAGGCGACCGGCGAGCGGACAGGCGGCGCCTTCGGCCTCATAGATAACCTGATGCCGGCCGGGTTCGCCTCGCCCTACCACGTGCACCGCAACGAGGACGAGTCCTTCTACGTCGCCGAGGGCGAGATGACCTTCTACGTCGGAGAGGAGAAGGTGAAAGCCGAGGCGGGCGCGTTCGTCTACGGACCGCGCGGGGTACCCCACGGCTTCGAGGTGAACGGGACTGAGCCGGCCAGGATCCTCCTGCAAAACTACCCGGCGGGCTTCGAGGGCTTCCCCGTGGAGGTGGGCGAGCCGGCCGAGGAGCTGACCATACCGCCGGCGGAGCCGCCCGACATGGAGAGGCTGATGGCGATCGCCGCCAAGTACGACATCGACATCCTGGGACCACTCCCCGACCACTAACGCATTCTCGGGGTGGCGTGCCAGCACGCCTCGCCCGCTAGAGATAACCAGAGCATCATGAGCAAGCGCGTCGCAAGGAAGGAGACAGAAGTGTCAGCAGAAGAGAACAAGGCCGTCGTTAGGCGGTGGATCGAGGCGTACAACGAGCGCGACCTGGAGGCAGAAGCGGACGTCTTGGCTCCCGGCCTCGTGGTTCACGTCTCGGCTGCCCCGGGCCCCCTGGAGGGCTTGGAGGCCTGGAGGCAGTTCAGCGGCTCCTTCGCCGAGGCGTTCCCCGACCTTCGGCTTACGGTGCAGGACATCGCGGCCGAGGGGGACACGGTCGCGGCTCGTGTGGACTTCCATGGCACCCATCGCGGCGAGTTCCAAGGCATCCCGCCAACCGGCAAGCAAGTAGCCTTCTCAAGCATGGAGTTCAACCGCGTGATAGACGGCAAGGTGGAGGAGCACTGGGTCGAGCTTGATCTGTTCGGACTGATGCAGCAGTTAGGCGCCATCCCCGAGCCGGGGCACCCGGAGGAGGCGAGTCCCACCTAGAGCCGCAGCTCTCCAGCTGCTCTATTCACCCAACCTCGTAGAAGGAAGGTTCCACGAACTTCGCCTGTAGGGGGTTCTCGGAACTTCACGTGTGTCGCCCTTGCAGCCGGGGTAGAAAGCCTATGGAGCACAAGCCCCAAGGGAAGGAGCACAGAGCATGGCGGAACGAGGAAAGTCCCAAGACGTCAACGAGGCGGCCAGGAGCTTCGCAGAGACCCTCGCAGAGTCCTACAGGGTCGTCTACGGGCAGGCCGCAGAGTCGGCCGAGCGCCAGCAACAGCGCGCCCGAGAGTTCTCCGAGCTCGTTTCGAGCAACCTCAGGGAGCAGGCCGAGGCCGGCCGCGCGAGCGCCCAGCAGCTCTCAGAGCAGGCGGCCAGGCAGCAGCAGGCCGGCCAACAGCTTGGGCGGGAGTCGGTGGAGGCCTACGCGGAGTTCCTCAACGAGGCCTTCTCCCGCTACCAGTCGAACACCGAGCAGGCCACAGAAAGCGCCCGGGAGGGCGTACGCACGCTCGCGGAGACGACCACGGGCTTGCTGGGTACCGCGACCGGGGCGGTCGGCTCCACCGTCGGCTCCACCGTCGAGGGCGCCGAGCGGGCGGCGGAGGCGGCCGTATTCCCGATAGAGGGCTACGACGAGATGAACGTGGAGGAGGTCTCAGAACGCCTCGACGGCCTCTCGGTGGAGGAGCTCCAGCTGGTCCGAGATTACGAGGAGACCAACAAGAAGCGCGAGACGCTCCTGGAGAAGATGGACCGCAAGATCAGGGCCGCCTAAGGGAAGTCGCCCGACTATCGGCACGAGAGGGCCGGGACGACCGCCCTGGCCCTCTTGCCCTTATTCACCCGAGTGCGTGGAAGGCAAATAAGGCGAAGTTCCGCTAATCGGCCTTCTCGGAACTTCGGGCTGAGGGGGTTCTCAGAAGTTCGCTAAGCGGTTAGGAAAATACGCAGTTTCTAGCCGTACTTTTGCCCCATTTGCTGCAGTGCCTCCCCCGCCGCCCCCTGCAGGTCTTCTGGAGTCATCACGGGCTGCATCTGGATGGTCGCGCCCAATCCCAGTAACAGAGGTTCCGTCAAAGTAGGCATCTGGGAGGCGTCTTCCATATTGACGACTAAGAATCCACCTCGCGTACCTTCTACAGCTGTGAAATACGCCGCTTCGGGCTGAAGATCTTCGAGTATGGATGCCATGGTTTCGCCGATACGCCCCTCCTTGATCAGCTGGTCCCCTTTGTCTGGGTTGATGCTGAAGGTAAGCAGAACGCGCACATTCTCTCCTCTCTTCGCCTTTTCGCCACCTCCATGATGCCACCGTTGGAAGCCCTGTGCATCCCCCTCTATTCACCGAGATGCCGAGAATCTTCATTCTCGAAAGTTCGCTACCCGCTAGCTACTCCAAGCAACGCCAAAAATCACTCATTTGGGGGATACGCCTCCCCTGATAGGGGAGTACGCTACGTATGTCACTGATAAAGGGACGCTGTGAGTCCAGCTTTACTTCACTTCTCACCCCGCCCCCTTACCAAGGAAGGCGGGTCTCCTTATGAGACGCACCATACTGCTACTGGCCACCATGGCCCTGACCCTGTTGGTGGCTAGCGGGGTGGCCCTGGCGGTCACCAAGATCGGCACCGATGGTCCTGACACTTTGAGGGGGACCAACGGAGCAGACAACCTCATAGGCAAGGGGGGCAACGACGACCTATTCGGGCTGGGCGGAGGTGACAACCTGCTGGGCGGAGAGGGCAGGGATGCAGTTCTGGGCGGCAATGAGCGCCGCCCTTTAGGAGGCGACAAGAACCTGGTGGGAGGTCCTGGTAACGACATAGTCTTTGCCGGCACAGGCTCCGACAATGCGGTGGGCGGGGAAGGTAACGACTTCCTAGTCGACGACGGCTTACGCGAATTCTCCAATGACGTGCTCTCTGGCGGTTCCGGCAACGACGTGATAGACGTCTGGCACAAACCTGCTGCGGTGCAGGATGTAGTTACATGCGGCTCCGGCTTCGACCGAGTGATCTCCGACAGGGCCGATCTGGTCGCTCCCGACTGCGAGAAGGTGGTAGTCGTCCACGGTTCTTTAGAGGATGTTTTTCGACAAGCAGATAGATTCTTCGAGTCCATCCCGCAGAGCTTCTTCGAAGGTCTGCCTCGGTTCTAGGGAGATAGGAGCTAACCTCGCCACCGAAGGTGGATAGGGTTGGAAGGGTGTCGAGTCTTACAAGACTTCGGCCCTTCTTCTTTCCCTATTCACCCTGTTGCCGGGAGAAACTGTCCGAAAAGCCTCATGAGCGAGCCAACCGCTTGACCATCAGCCGCGTCATCGCCACGTAGATGAAGGCTTCTCCACTCTCCGGCAGCCTTTCGTAGTCTTTACTCATCCTGCGGTTCTGGTCGATCCAAGAAAACGTCCGCTCCACCACCCATCTCCTCGGCAATACTACGAACCCTCGTGGCGGCAATAGTTTCTGCCAATCGACCTTCACGCCTTCCTTGGCCCACTCCCTGGCCCACGCTATCAACACCTCTTCGGGAGCGGGCTTTCGCGGACGCTCGACGAGATCTACGCTCCACCCCAAGGTCTTCTCTACCCAGTCTCCACCCTTGTCCTCTCCACGGTAGCCGCCATCCAGCCACAGGTGAGAAAAGCGCGGGAACGCTTCGGCGGCATGGCGAAGCAGCGTCTTGATCCCCTCATAATCCATCACCTTCGCGCTGTGGACCTTGGCTTTTAGCACCAAGCCTTCGGTATCTACCAAGAGATGTCGCTTTCTGCCCTTCACTTTCTTGCCGCCGTCGTATCCTCGCTCTTCTCCTCCTACGCCAGTGCTTTTGACCGACTGGCTGTCGACCACGCCGGCTGTTGGCTGAGGATCTCTGCCTATACGAACTCGTACCCTATCGCGCAAAGCGCCGTGCAGCTTCTTCCAGGTGCCGTCGATGCGCCAGGTTCTGAAGTAATGGTGGATGGTCTTCCAGGGAGGAAAGTCATTGGGCAACAGGCGCCATGCACAGCCACTACGGACGATGTAGAAGACGGCGTTAAGGATCTCGCGCAAGGAATGTACCCTGGGTCGCCCGGGTGCTCTGGGGGCAGGGAGATGGGGCTCTATGTAGGACCACTCTTCATCGGAGAGATCGGTTGGATACCTCTTTCTCATGCGTGCTAGAGTACCGGATTATCACCCAACAACCCCTTTTCGGACAGTTTCTGAACAGGGATTCTCGGAAGTCCGGAGCCTGGGGTCTAGGGTTCAGTCCTTGCGATCCACCGGAGCGGGAGGCACGGTGCGCTCACGCTGGGTTCCTCGGCACGATCCGGAACACGGGGAAGCGTGGTGCCAACCGCTGGAACTCCGCGAGCGGCGCATCCTTGTCGATTGGCACGTGCGCGCTAGCGTTCGACGCCCGCTTCAAGTAAGCCTTCAGCACGGGAGCGCGGCGATCCGGCGCGACCACTTCTTCCAGGCGTACCTCCTCGCGACGCCCATGACGCAAGGCGGCCTCGCCCCCCGCCGCCCTCACGTTCCGCACCCAGTTCGCTTCTTCTCCGAGCATGGACACGAGGTAACGCTCACCATCGACGGCGGCCACGACGAGCGGCAGGCTGAGGATACGCCCCGACCGTCGGCCCGGCACCTCCAACGCGACCAAGTACTCTGGACCGACCCCACGCGCGGAGACCGCTGCGGTGCCCCGGTCGAGGAGGCGAGCCACCCAGTTGGGACGTCCGCCAGCATAGAACCATCTCTGCAAGCTCATCGCTGCCCTCCGATTCGCCACCGAGCCTACACGACCCTGCCAGCCTACGCTATTCACCCAACCTCCTAGAAGGTTTGTGCTCGGAAGTTCGAAGATAGGTAGCGCCGGACGATGTTAGCTGGCATCATGCTTGTGGTGGAAAAGACTTGGCCCGCCGGGATCGCGGCGGGAGGAAGGAGTAACGTCATGCACGCACGAGTAACCACGCTGGAGGGTTCTCCAGACAAGATGGATGACGCCACGCGCCATCTCCAGGAGCAGGTCTTGCCCCAACTCCAGCAGATGGACGGGTTCAAGGGGTTCGTCGCCCTCGGCGATCGGCAGAGCGGCAAGCTGCTTGGCGTGGCCTTCTGGGAGAGCGAAGAAGCCTTGCGGGCTACAGAGGAAGCGGTGTCTAGCGTGCGTAGTGGGGCGGCGGAGGCCGCCGACGGATCGGTAGCCGGGGTGGATGAGTACGAAGTCGTCGTCTTCGAAGCACCGTCGTCGGGACCGGTAAGCGCAGTCACGGATACGGCCGGTGGAGTCACGGATACGGTAGGCGGGACCACGGACTCCGTAAGGGGGGTCACGGACAACCTCTTGGGAGGCGGAGAGAAGCAGCGCTAGGAAAGAGCAGGCACCCGGTACTGACGCAAGAAGAGGCGAGGGCCGGGATGTTAGCAGTCCCGGCCCTCTTTGTGTGCCCGTATGTGCAGCGAGTTGCCGAGAAGCCCTCTCGGAAGTCTGCGCATAGCCCCGGCCTTTCTTCTTGCCCTTATTCACCCGCCTTCCGAGAGCCTACGTTTTCGGAACTTCGCTTTGAGGGGGTTCTCCGAAGTTCGCATAGCCCCGGTCCTATGCAGAGCGGCCTTCTTATGTACACGACAGAGAAGCTACGTGGCTACGCGTACATAAGAAACCGATACGTCCTCCGTAGAGCAGACACGCTGCTGTGGTTCTGGGTCGTCTGGACCGGGGCCGGGCGAACTACTTCGCGGGTAGGGGTCATCCTATCAGTGGCCTCGCTCATCGATGCGGCGAGCGCCACATCCGCGAAGGCCGTCAGATGTACCCGAAAACCGGCGGAAAGACGATCACGACGATTGCCGCCCACACGGCGTAGACCGGCAGGTAATCCGTCTGCCACCTTTCGAGGTCCGTGAACGACCCGCGCCCTCTCAGAAAGCGGATGTAGAGCACGGCGGACCACGCCAGGTTGACCAGAAGAATCACGTTCTCACCCAGGGCGGCCACGCGGTTCGGGCTGAAGCCGAACTCGGTTATGCGCGCGGCGATGGCCCACAGCGCTACCGCGTCGGCCAATAGCGCACTGACCACCAGCACGACCTGCGCCACATCTAAGGCGCCGGGGGGCGACCGGGGGTCCCGGGCGGAGACGGAATAGAGCAGAAGGCCAAGGACCACCACCAGGAGCAGGTCGAAGGCGATGAGCACGTTCCGCTCGATGCCGACTCCGCGTCCGGTCCATAGCAGGGTCCCTAGAAACGTGACCAGCACGGCGGCGAAAAGGGGTGTGAAGAGGCGCGTCAACACGGGCGCCATGTTCTCGATCACGCTTTGCTTGGCCTCCACCAGCCAGGAGGCGACCACGACGGCCCCGACCGCTCCGCACGGCAGCAGCCACGACTCGAAGAAGGGCTCGACGTCGATCCCGATGGACTGGAAGATCATCGCCATGAACGCCGTGAGGACGGCGCCGCCGAGGGCGATCAGGATGTAGTAGATGAACAGCTCGCCCGAGAATCGAATGAAGTCCATGCGGCCCCCAACCTGGCTCCAGCGGCCGCCGGCGTACCCGATACCCACCACCAGCCAGAGCGCGATCGGCAGGTGCAGCGCCGTGAGCGCCTCGGTGTAGCCGCCTGGGGCGAAGGGATAGGCGTTGGCGAGTACGGCCGCCGCGACGAACGCCACCGCCAGCCAACGGAGAGTGCCGGGGTCTAGCCGCCGTTTCCACGCGAAATAGCCGGTCAGCAGGGGCAGCACGAAGAGACTCAGGTTGCGGGCGTAGAAATCGGCGTCCGCGTCCAACTGAATCCCGAAGAGCGCCGGCACCTTGATGACCACAGCCGCCGCCACCGCAAGACAGAATGCGACGATGGCGTCCGTTCGCGCCGCGGCCTTCGGCTCCCCGGTGTCGGAGGGGGACACCACGAGTTGCTTCCAGAGGCGGTCCGAGTGCTCGCGCGCGAACTCCCGTGAGAGGGCGTCGAGGCCGCCCATGCGCTTCACCGCCACCAGGAACGCTTCATCGGTGGCGAGCCCCGCGTCGACCAGGACCGCTACCTGCTCACGCAGATGGTCTTCCAGCTCCGCTACATCGACGGAGTGCATCGCCTGCCGGCGGCGGAGGTAGCTCCGCCATTGGTCGATCTGCTCCTCGAGCGATACCCCGTGACCTGGATCCGGCATCGTCAGGCTCCCTGTGGCAGTGGCGCGGCTGACGCCGGGTGGCTGGCCGGGACGGAAAGGGAGAGCGCCTGCCAGATGCCCCGTAGCGTAGCGTCCACCGCTTGCCACTGCCTGCGTTCCTCCGCGAGCTGAGCCCGGCCCCGGGACGTGATCCGGTAGTACTTGCGACGGCGGCCGCTCTCCGCAACTTCCCACCGCGCCTCGACGTGGCCGAGCCGCTCGAGCCGATGCAGAACGGGGTAGAGCATCCCGTCCGTCCACTCCATGCGCCCTCCGGACAGCTCCCGAACTCGCTGGAGGATCGCGTAGCCGTAGCTGTCCTCTTCGGCCAGGATCGCCAGGACGATCGGGGTCGAGGAAGCGGCTATCAGATCCTTGTTGATC
>JACDGB010000385.1 GCA_013815485.1 Rubrobacter sp. | reverse complement strand
GTGTCAAGGAGCGCCGGGGCCGGGCGAAAGTCTTCGTCGATGGCGAGTTTTGGGCCGAGATAGACGCCGTGGTGGCGGTCGAGCGCGGCCTTTACGAGGGTGCCGTGCTTGCGGTTGGAGAGTTGGAGAAGGCGAGGGTTGCGGGGGAGCGGGCGCTTGCGATGGGCCGGGCGCTGAATTTGCTTGGATATCGGGCTCGTTCGGAGGCTGAAATCCAGAACCGGCTTCGGCAGCGGGAGTTCGGAGACGAAACCATAGGGGCCGTTCTGGAGCGTCTACGGGAACTTGGATACGTGGATGATGAGGAGTTTGCCCGCGATTTGGTTCGCCAGCGGGCGCGGCGTTATGGTCCGCGCCGGATCTCCGCTGACCTTCGGAAAGGTGGCGTGGACCAGGAGACTGCGGATCGGGCCGTGCGCGAAGAGTTCGACGAGAGGTCCGAGCTGGAGGACGCTTTATCTGCGGCTGAGCGGCGTTATAATGAGAGAGGATCCGACGCCCAAGCGCGCAGGGTTCACGGTTTCTTGACGCGCCGGGGTTACTCGGGGGAGGTCTGCGCGGAGGTTGCCCGGATGTACCGGGATAGCGATCCGCCGGAGGCTGGGGCAGGAGCCGAACAATAGCCGGAGAGCGCGATCCGGCCGCCGGGAAGGCGGCCTTGTTGGAGGAAAACTCGTGAATTACCTGTTACTGGTCCTGGGACTGGCCGTCGGACTCATCCTCGGTGGTGCTCTGGAATATTTCGTGTACAAGCGGACCATTGCGTCTCGCCAGGCTGGCGCGAGGACCGACGCCGACTCCATTATCGAGGACGCGAAGAGATCCGCGGATTCCGCGAGACGCGAGGGTGAACTGGCGGCCAAAGAGGCCGCGCTTCGCATCAAGGACGAAGCTGAGGCCGAGGTTCGTTCGCGGCGGACGGAGATCTCGCGTGTCGAGGAGCGCCTGGATAACCGCGACACCGTCCTCGACCGGCGCGAGGGCGAGCTGGAAGAGCGCAGGCGGCGTCTCGTGGAGGCCGAGGAGACGCTGCGCGGCTCTGAGGAAGACCTCCGTTCTCGTCAATCAGAACACGTCCTGGAGCTGGAGAGGATCTCCGGTTTCACGCGGGCGGAGGCCGAGAATAGGTTGTTCTCCAGTCTGGAGTCGGAACTCGAGGACCGGCTTGGCCGCATGGTGCGCGACCGGACGATGGAGGCCGAGGAGCGGGCCGATATCGAGGCGCGCCGGATAGTCTCGACGACGATGGAACGTCTGGCCTCCGACCTGACCGCCGAGTCCACCGCCAAGGCGGTTGCCCTGCCTTCCGATGACATGAAGGGCCGCGTGATAGGGCGCGAGGGTCGCAACATTCGGGCGTTCGAGGCGGCGACTGGGGTGGATGTGATCATTGACGACACCCCCGAGACGGTCGTGCTATCTAGCTTCGATCCCGTGCGGCGAGAGGTCGCGCGCGTCTCGATGCAGCGGCTGGTACAGGACGGAAGGATCCACCCTGGCCGCATCGAGCAGATCGTCTCGAAGGCTCGCAAGGATACCGAGAAGGAGATGAAGGCCGCGGGACGCCAGGCGCTCTACGACGCCAACATCTCCGGCGGCATGCACGGAGACCTGATCCGTCTTCTGGGCGCTCTGAAGTACCGTACCTCCTACGGCCAGAACGTCCTCGCCCATTCCGTCGAGGTAGCCAACCTGTGTGGCATGATGGCCCAGGAGATGGGCGCGAACGTGAAGATGGCCCGTCGCGGCGCCCTTCTTCACGACGTCGGCAAGGCCATAGACCACGAGGTCGAGGGAACCCACGCTCTCATCGGTGGCCGCTTCGCCAAGAAGAGCGGTGAAACAGACGACGTGGTCCGAGCGATCTCAGCCCATCACCACGAAATCGAGATGGAGACCGTGGAGGACGTGCTGGTCGCCACCGCCGACGCCGTGTCCGCCGCTCGGCCCGGCGCCAGGCGTGAGACTACCGAGACATACATTGAGCGTCTGCGTTCGCTTGAGGATATCGCGCTGGGGCACCGGGGAGTGGATAAGGCGTATGCGATCCAGGCCGGTCGCGAGGTAAGGGTAATGGTTCAGCCCTCTGAAGTCGACGACCGCATCGCCGCCAAGCTCGCGCTCGATATATCCAAGAAGATCGAACACGACCTCGAGTACCCCGGCCAGATCAAGGTGACCGTGATCCGCGAGAGCCGCGTGAGCGAGGTCGCGCGGTAAGGGTCTATGGAGGGACCGTACCGGGATCTGGGCTTCGGCTTCGCCCGTCTGACGGGCATCGAGGGCTCCCGCCGCGGCCCCTCCCGCATCAACACCGTCGAGGATGCCCTGCTGGAACTGGTTCGCAACGCCCGCGATGCTGGAGCGCGCAACATCTACGTCGCGTCCAGCCTCCACTCGCGCCGCTACCGGACGCTCACCGTCCTCGACGATGGCAGCGGCGTCCCGGAATCCCACCGCGACCTCATCTTCGAGCCCGGCGTCACCACCCGCCATCTGACGCCTATCTCCGATACCGGCTCAACTTCTCACGGCACGCCGCACGGGGCGGGCTTATCCCTCTACCATATCCGGCGCGCCGCCGTGAATGCCAGCGTGTCTTCTTGCCAAAATCCAACCGCCATCCGCGTCACCTTCGACACCCACTTGATCCCCGAGCGTGCCCTCCAGTCCGGATCCCGGCCCTCCCTTTCCAACCTGGACGCCACGCTGCGAACCTTCCTGCGAGACTCGCCGAGCAACCTCCACGCCCCAAACCTTCATCTTGCCTCTCCGGCCCGAATACTAGCTACCTTACTACATAACCACATAATACCAACACCCGGAGAAGAATTAGAGGGAGTTCGGGTTGGGAGAGTTGGGGGGAACATGATCAATTGGCTTTCACGCTTCGTCAGAG
>JACDGB010000072.1 GCA_013815485.1 Rubrobacter sp. | reverse complement strand
CCCCGGTATATGTTCACTAGCGGAGAGGAGCGCGCATGCCGGAGATCACGGATGGTAGCGAGTACCCAGAAGTAGCAGCAGAGCCGGAGGGCCTGACGCCGGACCTCGATTCCGGTAAGCGTGAAGCCCCGGACAAGCTGGTGGACGAGGATCTGGCGGCGGCCACCGAGGACCCCGCGCTGTCCCTCAAGGAACGTGATTCCGGGTAGGGAGAGGCCAGAATTGATGTCCCGGCGCGAGCGGTTGCTGCCGGGCGGCTCTCCCCGCTACGCCTGAATCTATGATGACGGCGGCGTGACCGCCGAACGCTACACGATTGTCTTCACTGGCCTCCTCACAGACAGGAAAGCAGGCGAGTACCCGTACCTGACCGCAGGCGATACCTCCGAAGGTTCCGGGAGTGGCACGCTGCATCGGGGGCGGCCGCCGCGCGAGAGAATGAAGCGTGAAATCTGCCTCCATGACCTGCCCGAGTATGCTCGCGAAGCCGTCGTGAAGGAGTACGTGAAGCTCTGGGATCTTTAGACGCCCTCCACTACGGGACCGGATGCCTCATCCATGCGTTCGGATCATTGCAGCGTCCTTCGTCGCGCTCGCGGTCCATACGGACGGGGGTCATGCGCCGCTATTTCCGCCTCTCCAACCACTCACTGCGGAGGATGGCATACAGATATTCGTCCGTCCACCCTCCCTTGAACCAGGCGTTCTGCGCGAAGCTGCCCTCCCGGCGGAAGCCGAGCCGCTCGAGTAGTCCGAAAGACGGTTCGTTTTCCTGGTCCGTGATCGCAACGAGGCGATGAAAGCTCAGATCATCGAAAGCGTAGTCCACGAGGCGCGACACGGCCTCCGAAGCGTAGCCTTTGTCCTGATGTTCGCGGGCGAGCGTGAACCCGATCTCAGCCTGTCGCCCATCTTCTTCGGTTCTCAAGCCACAATCCCCGATGAGATCTCCTGTCTGCTTCGATCCCACGGCGAACTGGAACCACTCCCCCGGCATGCCCGGTTGTGAAGCTCTCATCCCGCAAATGAACTCGACGGCTTCCTCTTCGCCGCACGACTCCCAGCTCTGGTAGCGTGCGACCTCCGGATCATTGCGGTAAGCAAGGAACGGCCCGAGGTCGCGCTCCTCGAAGCGGCGCAAGATCAGACGCTCCGACTCGATACGGGTGAAGCTCAAGAATGGCCGTTCTCAAGAGAGGACGGCTGGGGCCACGGACCTTCCAGAGCCTCCACGACCCCGACGGACTCGAACCCGAGACGACGGTAGATACGCCCGGCCTGGCCCTCGCGCTCAGCCAAGATCACCGCATTGCCCCGGTGGCGGTTCCGCTCCAGCATGGCCGAGACCAGAGGCGAACCCCTTGCCGCGCGCGTGTTCCGCGGTGAGCACCCACTGGAAACGAAGCAAGTCCCCTTGCCAGAAGATACCTACAGATGACACCGGCTCGCCCTTGCGCCACGAGGCCCACCACTGTCCGCGTCCTTCGGCGATGAACGGACGGTACTGCTCCATCCGCCAGCGGAAGAAATTCGGTTCACCCTCTTCCGCGACCACCATATCGAGAACGGCGCGCCACTCCCGCTCACTGCCTACCGGGCGGGCATGAAAAAGGGCTGGATCCCCAACCCCTTTCCTCTTTCTATGTGCGTGTGAATCACGCGGGTGTCTGGAGGACGATCTTGCCGATCCCCGAGCCCTCTTCCATATGGTTCATGGCGGCTGTGGCCCCTTCGAGCGGGAAGGTCGCGTTGATGACCGGATGGAGTTCATATTCCTCGTACAACCGGAGCATGCCCTCGAAATCCTGGCCGCTACCCATCGCGGTGCCGAGCACGTCGAGGTGTTTGAGGAAGATCTTGGGCAGCATCAGCTTCTTGGCCGGCCCCGCCGTCGCCCCGATGGAGACGATGCGCCCGCCCGGCTTTGCGATGGACAGCAGAGCGTCGAAGACCTCGCCGCCGATGGTGTCAACCGAGAGGTCAACGCCCCCTGTCATGCTCCGCAACTCCCTCGACCATTTCTCCGTCTTGTAGTTGATGCCGTCCTCGGCCCCGAGCCTTTTCGCCGTCTCGATCTTCTCGTCGTTGCCGGAAGTCACGAAGACCCTGGCGCCGAGAGCAGTCGCCATCTGAACCAGAAAAGTCGCCACCCCGCCCCCGATGCCTGGCACCACGACCGTCTCGCCTTCTTGTAGCTGTCCGCGGGTGACGAGTGCCCGGTACGCGGTCAGGGCGGCGAGCGGTATCGCAGCCGCCTCCTCCGCCGAGAGATGCGACGGTTTGGGGAATACGTGGTCCGCCGGTACCTTCACGAACTGCGCGAATGTTCCGTCATCCGGCAACCCGAGGATGCGGTAGTCCTTGCCTGACTTTCTCGGGTCGTCTCCCCAATAGAGCGCCGGGTTGATGACTACCTCCGTGCCTTCGGATGGGCCGTCGGCGCCATCGCCCCTGGCTGCGACCTCGCCGGAGCCATCGGAGCCGAGGATGATGGGCAGGGCGTCGGGTTTCGCGCCGGGATACATGCCGCGGGTCACGAACACGTCGCGGCGATTGAGGGCCGCCGCCCGCAGCCGGACCACGATCTCACCCGGACCAGGCTCGGGCTCCGGCACGTCCTCGTAAACCAGCTTCTCCGGACTTTTTATCTCGTGCAACCGGATGGCTTTCATGCAATATCCTCCTTCGAACTCGCTCCCCCGCATCTTACCCGGATATACTTGGCAAATATTTTGTCAATATGATAAATTAATTGTCATGGAAGAGGTTGGAAACGCTGCGGATGTCGAGAGGATGCTGGCGGAGGTGGGAGGGAAGGTGCGTCGGGCGCGGGTGGAGAGGGGGATGACGCTGGAGAGGTTGTCGGAGTCGAGCGGTATTTCCGTGGCGCATCTCTCGCGGCTGGAGAGCGGGCAGCGGCAGCCGTCACTGGCGACATTGTTGAACGTGGCGGCGGGTCTCGGGGTATCCATCTCGGAGCTTGTCGAGGAGCGTCCGAGGCCCGGGATCGTGGTGCGGGGGAGCGAGTCGCCATTCTTCGAGGTGCATGGTTCGCGGGTGCAGATGCTCACGCCGGAGGCCGGGCCGTTGGGGCTTTCGGCGGTCCGGGTCGTGTTCCCGAGTGGGATGAGGCAGTCGGAGCATCGGGGGGTGGATGATCCGGAGTACCATCGCCACGAGGGTGAAGAGTGGCTTTTCGTGGTGTCCGGGTGGCTGCGCCTGACGCTCGGCCTCGAAGTCGTCGAACTCGGACCGGGCGATGCGGCGTATTTCGACGGGATGCTCCGCCACGCTTTCGACGTCATCGGCGACGAGGACGTACACATGCTCATGGTCTCCGGCCCGACTGGGGCCGACCTCTCGAAGCTCCATCACAGGCACGAAAACTGCAATGAAAAAGGAGAAGCACATGGCGGATAAATACGACGCGGTAATAGTCGGGGCGGGGACGGCGGGGCTTTCGGCCGCGCTCGCGTTCGGGCGTGCGATGCGACGGGTTCTCGTCCTCGACGGCGGCCCACCGAGGAACGCTCCCGCAGAACACGCTCACAACCTCTTCACTAGAGACGGCGTCGCTCCCGACGAATTGTTGCGACTCGGAAAGCGCGACCTCGAAAAGTACGAGACGGTCGAGGTGTGGGAGGATGTTGCGACTGCGGCGTCCGGCTCGGACGGGGACTTCACGGTAACGCTTTCCGGTGGGGATTCGGCGCTTGCGCGGAAGGTGATCATCGCCTCGGGACAGACGGACGTTATGCCGGATATGCCGGGCTTCGCGGAGGCGTGGGGGCGGGGAATCTACCATTGCCCGTTCTGCCATGGCTGGGAGGTCCGGGACAGGCCGCTTGCGGTGTACGCGAGTGGGAACATGGTGATGTTTCGGGTGAACCTGATCCGGAACTGGAGCCGCGACCTCATCGCCATCACGGACGGAACGGAAGCGCCGGAAGAAGATCGGAAGAAGCTGGACGCGCTCGGTGTTCCGCTCTACGAGAGTCCCATCTCCGCCATCGAGTCGGACACGGAGGAACAGAAACTGACCCGCATCGTCCTCGAAGACGGGACGGAGATAGAGCGCGAAGGTCTGTTCACCAACCCGCCGCAGCGGCAGAGTTCGGAGCTTGCCGAGACGCTCGGCTGCGCGACGGTGTACATGGAGATGATGCAGGCGCATGCCATCTCCGCCGACCCCGGAACCCGCGAGACGATCGTGAAGGGTGTCTTCGTCGCCGGGGACGCGGGGAAGATAATGCAGTCGCTCGCGAACGCCGTAGCGTCCGGCGCTGCTGTCGGAGCGTTCGTTACTCACGACCTCGCGGCGGACGACGTGGCCGCCGAACTCGCATCCCTCACCGAAAAGCAGGCGTGAGAAGCCGGGGAGCAGGGAGATTCCGGCGCGTAGTCCGCGACCTGTCCGGGACGAAGATAGTGAGCTGAATCCTCGTTCGAACCCTCCACCATGCCGACCGTTTCGTCTTCGAGGCGACGAACGGTCGGCGCACCGCATCGAGCCTCCTCACCGGGCTGCCCATCGTCATGCTCATCACGACGGGCGCGAAGAGCGGGAAGAAACGGACTTTACCGCTTCTCGGGATACCGGACGGAGAGGACATCATCGTCGTGGCCTCCGGCTACGGCCAGACGAAATACCCGGCGTGGTACCACAACCTGCGCGCCAACCCGGAGGCCCGGATCTATGTGGAAGGTATGACCCGCGACGTTCGCGCCCGCGAGGCAGAAGGCGTCGAAAGAGAGCGGCTCTGGCGGAGGGGTGTGAAGGTGTTTCCGGGCTGGGACGCCTTTCAGCAGCGGGCCTCGAACCGTCGAATCCCGGTGATCATACTCTCCGGCATCACGTAGCCGTCGGCCCGTTCCGGGCGATTCCGCAAGAATGGCGCGTCCGGTGTCACCCACTCCGCCATGAAGATAAGATGTCCTCATGGACCTGTTACTCGACGCTCCGCGGGATTTCGGGCACGTCTGCGTGATTTCGCGCACCCTGGAGGCGCTTGGCATACAAAAGTGTTTCGTCCACGACCCGAACTCTCTGATCCGAACCCGGTACGGGAAGAGCCGGACTCGCAGGCTCAAGAATGTCTCCGCCGGCGCGTTTTTCCGTATTTCCTTCGAGCGAATAGAGGAACCGGAAAATTTCCTCGCTTCGTGGCCGGGCAGGAAGGTTGCGACCGTGCCGGACCCAGGGGCCACCCCGCTTCCGGCATTCCGCTTCTACCCGGACGACCTTATCCTGTTCGGCTCCGAGGGACAGGGAATAAGCCCGGAGCTACTTACGTTATGCGAGGAGCGAGTGACGATCCCACAGCGAGGCATGACGCAGAGCCTCAACCTCTCCGTCGCAACCGGCATCGTGCTGTTCGAGTTCCTCCGTCAGGAAGCGGAACCGTGAGAGATGGCTTCCCTTCAACCGTCTACCGCGGTGGAGCGAAAGCCTGGACGCCCGTTATCTCACGTCCCACGATGAGAGACTGCACGATATCCGTCCCCTCGTAAGTGTAGACGACCTCCATGTCCGCGAGATGCTTGGCGACGAGGTACTCCAGCAATATCCCGTTCCCCCCGAGGATGTCGCGGGCGTCGGAGCAAACCTGCTTTGCCTTCCTGGCCGTGTTCATCTTCGCCAGAGACGCCATCCCGCCGGTCATCTTGCCTTCCGTGGCGAGCTGCGAAAGACGGAAGCACATGAGCTGCATGTTGGTGATCTCCGCTAGCATGTTCGCCAGCTTGTTCTGGATGAGCTGATAACCTTCCAACGGGCGCGTGAAGATTTTACGCTCCTTCGCATACGAAAGGGCCGCCTCGTAACACGCCACCGCGTGCCCGATGCCCTCCCACGCGACCCCGTAGCGCGTGGCCGATAGTACTTTGGACGTGTCCTTGAATGAGTTCGCCTCCTCCAGCTTGTTCCCCGCCGGGACGCGCACGTCCTCCATCCGGATTTCGGCCTGCCACACGGCCCGCTTGCCCATCTTGCCTGTCATGACCTCCGTGGCGAGCCCCTCCGAGCCTTTCTCCACCAGAAATCCCTTGACTTCATTGTCCTCTGTGTCACGCGCCCAGATGATGATTACGTCGGCGAAGGAGGCGTTGCCGATCCACTTCTTCTCCCCGTTGATGACGTAATCGTCGCCATCACGCCTCGCGCTGGTTTCGAGCATCACGATGTCGGAGCCGTGGTCTGGCTCGGTGAGTCCAAACGCCCCGATCTTCTCCATCCGCGCCATCTGAGGCAGCCATTTCTCTTTCTGCTCCTCGCTGCCGAGAATGGCGATGGTCCCCATCGCAAGCCCCGAATGCACCCCGAAGAACGTATTGAGGCTGCCGTCCCCCCGCGCAAGCTCCACCGCCACGAGCCCCTCCGCGAGCTTGCTCATGCCGGGACACCCATGCCCCTCGATGCTGCAACCCGCGATGTTCAACTCACCAAACTTGGGGATCATCTCGAACGGAAACTCCGCCCGGTCCCAGTAATCATTCATCACCGGGATGACCTCCCGATCACAGAACGACCGCACCCGGTCCCGAACCTCCCGCTCCTCCTCCGTCAACAACTCACCCAATAGATAAAAGTCCGTCCCCAACGAACTCGATACGTCAGCTATCATCCGTCCTCCTCCACTCATACATAACTTTACGTAAAGTTATTATGGATGTTATTATCAAAATTGACAAGTTTTCCTGGGAAGGGGTGAGATGGCGGAGTCGGCGAGGGAAGATATCGTTGCGGGAGAGCGGGCGACGCCGGGGGACGTGTTTCTCGGGGAGATCAAAACCCGGACGGTGTTCCCGCTGCTCATACTTCACTTCGTCCGCGAGAAGCCTGAGTACGGGAACAGCTTGATGCATAAGATACGCGAGAAGAGCGGGGGCGTGATGAGCGTCTCGCCGAACACCGTATATCCGCTGCTGCGTCGCCTGGAGGAGAAAGGCTACGTCGAAGGCGAGTGGGAGCGGCCCGACACCCGGAGCCGCCGTTTCTACGCCATCACCCCGAAAGGCGAGGAGAAGTACGGGGAGATCAAAGACCAGTTCGAAACCCATCTTTTGCGGGTAAGAAAAGCCATCGAGGCACTGCACGAAGAACTGTACGGTTGAAGAGGGAAGGGGAATTCATATGCGGAAGATAAGGAGGGTCGCTGTACTCGGGGCTGGCACAATGGGGGCCGCCATCGCCGCGCACTGCGCCAACTCGGGGCTCGACGTTGACCTGCTCGACATCGCCCCGGACGATGGAGACAACAATGAAGTCGTGAAGGCTGGCTTTGACCGGATGAAGAAGGCCAGACCAGCCGCGCTCATGAGTCAAGAGGCCGTCGGGCGCATCCGAACCGGCAACTTCGAGGACGACTTCGAGCGCGTCGCCGAGGCGGATTGGGTCCTCGAAGCCATCATCGAGAAACTGGAGCCGAAGCGGGAACTCATGCGGCGAGTCGAGGCGACGGCGAAAGACGATGCCTTGATCTCCTCGAACACCTCCGGCATTCCCTTGCATGAGATAGCGGAAGGCCGTTCAGACAGCTTCAGGCGGCGTTTCCTGGGGACGCATTTCTTCAACCCGCCGCGCTACTTGAAGATGTTGGAGATCATACCTGCGGAGGATACGGATCCCGACCTCGTCGAATCCGTCCGCAACTTCGGGGAGCGCGTGCTCGGCAAGGGTGGCGTCATCGCCAAAGATACGCCCAACTTCATCGGGAACCGCCTCGGCTCCTTCGCCGGGATGCAATCGGCCACGTATGCCTTCGAGAACGGCTACGGGATAGAAGAGGTTGACGCCATAACGGGGCCGCTGATCGGCCATCCCAAGACCGCGAC
>JACDGB010000384.1 GCA_013815485.1 Rubrobacter sp. | reverse complement strand
GCGTAGATCCAACCCATCCCCGAGGTACCCTGCTCCCGCGCCGAAGCCGGCGCGATGCGCCGGACCAGGATCAAGCCGCCTATCGCAACCAGCACGCAAACAAGGACCGTGACGATCCCCCAAAACGCTACGGTGATGGCGGACCTTCCTCTCTACCCCGTCGGGGCCGGCTACGAGCTTTCGAGGGCTGCCTTGACCTCCTGCTTGTCCTTGTCGAGGGCGAAGAAGGTCATATCGGCCTGGGCCTGCTTGTAGGGTTTGGCCCGGACCCGGTTCAGGAAGTCGGCGTCGAGCATGGCGGTTATGACGTCCGAGATCTCCTCCTTCGTCAACTCCAGCTCGCCGCGCTCATCGAGATCCCTGATGCTACCGAAGATCTCCACGAAAGAAGCCGGCTGCCGCAGGTTCGCCACGCTCCGAGTAATGGTCCTGAGTTCGTAAGGCGTCAAATCCTCCAGGAGGTCAAAGTCATGCTGCGCCGAGGGCTGCCCGGAGGTCTGGCCGGAGGATTCGGGCACGGGTTCTTTCGCGGAACGTCCGTCAGATCTATTATCCGCCCGGCCATTGCCCCCGGCGGGAGCCCGCTCGGCCTCTTTCGGCTCCTCCGCCGCGAGGTCCGAATCTGGCTGATCCGGAAACTTCTCGTCCGGCAGATATACCTGAAGTTCGAGGTCTTGATCCACGGTGTTGACCAGGTTCCTGCGCTCGGCCTCAACTACGAAGTCCTTGAACTTCTTGAAGCCCTCGTTGCGCTCGTCGAAGGAGCCGAGCTGCACGATCATCTGCTGCTTCACCTGGCCCAGGACGCGCGGTCGGCCATTCTTCTTCAAGGTCTCGACCGCCCTGACCAACTCCTGAAACGGGTCGGAAGCCTTCTTCTTCGGCTCCACGTCGCGCGTCCTCGCGGCCCGATCTTCCTCCAGCAACGAGGAGTAGGAGATGAAGTGGTCGGCGGATTCGATCAGGTGATAAGAAGTAGCCTCCGATACCCCGATAACAACGACGTTCTTGCCCTGGCTACGAAGCAGACTCACGAGCGGTATGAAGTCCCCGTCGCCGGTCACGAGCACGTATGTATCCACCTGCGGATGGTTGTGCAAAAAGTCCGAGCATTCCACCGCCAGCATCACGTCTATGGAGTTGGTTCGGCGTTTCTGGGCCCGGCCACCGGGGAAGTAGCGGGCTGAGATGTAGCGCGGCGAGATGCCGTTGGAGTAGAGCGTCGGCGGTGCCTGTCGGAAGTCGCCTTCGGTCCAGTCAGCGTAGGCCGTGGCGGAGACGATGCGCCCGTATTCGCGGGCTTTCTCCAGGATCGCCGAGACGTTCGGCTTGGATTTGTACTCGCTGACCGTGGAGATGTAGATGTTCTCCCAGTCTATGAATATTGCAAGATCTGCTGGCATGGATTGTTTCCTCACATAGGGAAGAAGCCCGGAGATTTCCGGGCCTCGTTTGATGGTCTATACATTGTATGGCTCGCGGAGCCGGACTGCGGTTTGGGCGAGGGCTTCGTCATCTAATATCGCCTCGACCCAGAGGACGCGGCCCCCTCCCTCGCCGAAGTCGTCCGGGATGCCGAACCCGGATACGATGGTCGTTGAGTTCTCGGGGCCGTCGAGCCACGCGGAGAACTCCTCGGATTCGTCAATGATCACGCCGTCCTCGTCGGTGATGAGGATGCGCGCCATCCGAGGATCGCTATCCGAGGCGTGCTCGCAGCCCTCGAACTTGGCGTAGACGACGAAGGAGGTATCGCCGCCCCCGGATGGCCGTATCTCGTCGAGTATCCCGAAGAGCGTGAGCTTGCCTTCGAGCTCCGTGCATCCTTCCGCGAGGACGAGCGCCGTGCATTCGACCACGCCCTCGCAGGTCCGTTCGTTATCCAATGGGATCACCACCGTTCTCGCTCGGTTCGCCGTCCGTCGCGCCGTTCGGGGAATCGTCCGGCTCCGGGAGTCCGGCGGTCGATTCACTGATGAATTCCTCGCCGGAGATGTCCTCCAGCGACAGTTCGTCCGTGGTTCCGTCTGCGTCGGTAGCGCGGGAGGCGCCGACTTTGGCGATGGCGCTCACCGAGTCGCCGACGCGCAAGTTCATCACCCTCACGCCCTGCGCCGTGCGACCTTGCTGGGAGACCGAGTCTGCGTCCATGCGGATGGTCGTCCCGAAGTTCGAGACGATCACCAGCTCGTGCAGCCCCGGACGGACGATCCGCACGCCCTTGAGCTTGCCTCGCTCGCCATCGGTCTTCATGGCTATGACGCCCTGACCCCCGCGGCCCTGCGCCCGGTACTGCGAGAGCGCGGTGCGCTTGCCGAAGCCCCGCTCCGTGATCATGAACAGGTCCACCGCGTCGTCGGAGACTACATCCATGGACAGAACCGCATCATCATTGCCCAGCGTTATGCCCTTGACCCCGGCGGTGGCCCGGCCCATCGGTCGCGCGTCGGTCTGGGCGAAGCGGATGGCCTTGCCGTTGCGGCTCACGATCACCGCGTCCGCGCCCTCGGAGACCTGGCGAACCGAGATCAACTCGTCGTCATCAGCCAGGTTTATGGCGATGATGCCCGTCTCTTTGAGCGGCGTGTTGTAGTCGCCAAACGCGGTCTTCTTGACGATGCCTTTCTTCGTCGCGAAGAACAAATACTCCGACTCGTTGAACTCTTTGGTCGCAATGACGGTCTGTATCCTCTCACCCTGCGCGAAGGGTAGCAGGTTGGCGATGTGCCGCCCCTTTGCCGTACGGCCCATGCGCGGTAGCTGATGGACCTTGAGACGGTACACCTTGCCCCGGTTGGTGAAGAAGAGCATGTAATGGTGCGTCGTGGTGATGAAGAGATGCTCGATGAAGTCGCCCTCTTTCAACTCCATCCCAGCGACGCCGACCCCGCCCCGGCCCTGC
>JACDGB010000383.1 GCA_013815485.1 Rubrobacter sp. | reverse complement strand
GGCCGCATACCTCGCGTCTGATGAGTCGGCGTCGGTGATCGGAGCCTGCATGATCGTGGACGGCGGCGTGACCGCCCGATGACGGACGGAGAACATCCGGCGACCAGCCCACGCAAGCGAACCGGTTCGACTTCTAAATCCAGGTGGACAAACACGTCGCGCTCTTCACCGGGATACGGTGTGACTGGCTCGCACAAACGAACCATCGAGGCGGGCTATGATCGCGTGGCGGATCAATACCTCTCGACCAAAGACCCCGAAGACCCACTGACACTCGCGGCCCTGGAGGATATGTCCCATGTCCTGCCGGAGAACGCCGCCGTCCTTGATCTCGGCTGCGGCGCGGGCGTTCCCGTCACTCGCTGGCTCGCGCGCCGTGGGTACATCGTCACGGGCGTTGACGTATCGGCGCGGCAACTGGAATTGGCCCGAAGGTACGTCCTCGAAGCCACCTTCATCAGATCCGACATGACAGAACTCGCTTTCGAGCCGGAGACCTTCGACGCGGTGGTGGCGTTTCATTCCATCATCCACGTCCCGCGCAAGGAGCATCCGGCGCTGCTGGCGGACATACATAGCTGGCTGAAGCCGGGCGGAACCTTCCTGGCGATCCTCACCGTCACGGACTTCGAAGGCGAGGACAGCAACTGGGAAGGATGGGGAGCCGCGATGCGGTGGAGCCATCACGACGCGGAGACAAACCGCAGTATGCTGCGCGAAACGGGGTTCGAGCTTCGCTACGCCGAGCCCCGCACCAATCCCGGAACCGGCGGCAGCGACGAGACTTGGCTGTGGGTCGAAGCCCGCAAGCCGAATTAAAAGGAGGCTGGATGGACGGCAAAGTGGCGGCGGTGCTCGGCGTGGGACCGGGGCTCGGGACGGCGATAGCGCGACGCTTCGCAAGGGAAGGCTACGCGGTCGCCCTCATGGCCCGCCGCGAGGAGAGCGTAGCGGATGTACGGCGGGAGATCGAAAACGCCGGTGGCACGGCCCTCTCCGTCTCAACCGACGCCACGGACCCGGCCTCGGTGAAGGCGGCGTTCGAGCGTGTGCGGGGCGCGATCGGCGATCCGGAGGTCTTCGTATACAACGCCGGCGCCTTCCAGATGGGCGGCATATTGGAGATAGACCCCGAGACGTTCGACGAGTGCTTCCGGGCCAACTGCGCCGGAGCTTTCTACGCTTCCCAGCACGTCCTCCCGGCGATGGCCGAGGCCGAGCACGGCACCGTCTTGCTCACGGGCGCGTCGGCTTCGCTGCGTGGGTCCGCCCGCTTCTCCGCGCTCGCGGTTGGCAAGTTCGGACTGCGGGCTTTGGCGCAGAGCATGGCTCGGGAGTTCGGGCCGCGAGGAGTCCATGTAGCGCATGTCGTGATAGACGGGCAGATCCAGACTCCCAGGGCACGCGAGATGTCCCCCGACCGCGAGGATCACACCATGCTCTCCCCCGATGCCATCGCCGAGACCTACTGGCAGCTACACTCTCAAGAACCGACCGTCTGGACTCTGGAGTTGGATCTGCGTCCCTCGGTGGAGAGCTTCTAGCCTAACGGCGACCGGAGATCCGGCTCGACATAGACTCGAAGGCTCGATTTTCCACCATATCGTCCAGCGGCTCCAACTCGAAATTGTCGTCGGATCGGCGCAACGCGCTCAGGATAAGCTGATCCGTGAGCCAGGGGTTCTTGGGCAGGAGCGAGCCGTGGAGATAGGTGCCATAAGCGTTTAGCCGTCGAGCGCCCTCTCCGCCGTCCTCGCCGTTGTTGCCGTAGCCGACGACGACATCGCCAAGAGGTTCGGTGTCGCCGAGACGGGTGCGGCCACCGTGGTTCTCGAAGCCGACGATCTCGCGGGTTTCGTCCGTCTCCGGGGCGCGGAGGCGGACGAGGACATTGCCGATCAGGCGTTCCTCGTCGGGCTTTCTTGGCTCGGTGTGAAGGTCGAAAATGCCGACGCCGGGGAGCGTCTCGCCCTCCGGTGTCTCGTATGAGTGGCCCATGAGCTGGTAGCCGCCACAGACGCCGAGCACCACGCCCCCATTCCCGACCACGGCCCGCAGGTCAGCCCCCTTCGAGCCGGATAAGTCGTCGGCGAGGAGTGCCTGCTCCCGGTCCTGTCCGCCCCCGAAGAGAAAGATATCGCAGCCAGTGGGCCGGACCCTCTCCCCGAGGCCCACGTCCACGACCTCGACGGGGATGCCGCGCCACTCACAGCGTTTCTTGATGGAGATGACGTTTCCCCGGTCGCCGTAGAGGTTCATCATGTCGGCGTACAGATGGTGGATGGTGAGCATCTTGCCTCCCTTTGGTCGGCGCTTTCAGCTTTCAGCAGTCAGCTTTTCTCCCGTGGCAATCTCGAAGCGTCTCTGATGCAAGGATGAAAAACGCACGTACTCGAACCAAGCCTGGATGTACTCTTCCAGGCTGCGCCGACCACCACGCTTGCTGATGGCTGATCGCTCACTTATCTTCCCAGAATGGATGCGTGTAGCCCATCTCGCTCAAAGTCTTGCGGATCTCCAACATCGCCGTGTACGTCGGCAGGACGTACACCGTCTCGCCCGGCGGGGTTGATTCGAGAGCGTATTTTATGGCCTCTTTGCGATCTGAGATGACTTTGCCGACCGGAAGCTCAGCGTACTTGAGGCGCACGGCCATGTCTCCGGCCCGGATGCCGCTGACGGTGAAGGGACGCATGCTCTCCGTCATGCCTTCGGAACGTGCCTCGGCTAGCATCTCGAAGTCAACGTCCCACAGCCAGGAGACGTCGCGGCCATCGGCGTGGTTGTCGTTTATGGCGATGAGGACGTGTTTGGCGTCGGCGCCGGTTACGAAGGTGCGTAGTATCTCGTTGAATCCCACGGGGTTTTTGATGAGCAGCAAAAAGGCTTCTCTGTCGCCTGCTTTC
>JACDGB010000071.1 GCA_013815485.1 Rubrobacter sp. | reverse complement strand
CCACCAGTCCGCCATAGAGATGGCCGAAGTCGCCCGAAAGGAAACCGACAACCCGCGTATAAAAACCCTGGCCACGGACATCGCCGAGGGACAGAACCGCGAGCTCGCGCAAATGGAGCAGTGGCGCGAGGAGTGGTACCCAGAAGGCTAACCATCCAAGATCACAGGTCCTCGGGACCTTCGATGAGCCAGGTCAAGTACAAGCTGAACTTGCCGGTTCGGTTGACCACCGCATCCGAACGCGAAAGTGTTCGGGTCGGCAAGGACAGTGTACTAGCCACGAACCACGGGACAGATGATGAACGCACAAATTGTTCTGCTCCCCTTATCAAATCCAAGACACGTTTAGGAGCGTGAATGCTATGTCTCTACGTCCTTATTCCTCGGCGTTGTTGGCCTTTTGCGGGCTCATCCTGATCGGTATCGGCTTGTACTTCGTCTTCCTGCGGCCTGCCTTGCTGCCCGAGGACACGCGCTATATCGGAATGCCTTTACCGGAGCTCCGGTCCTCCATTCCGGGACTCTTCGGTTGGCTGGAGAAGGTATTCTGGGTGATGGGCGGCTACATCTGCACCACCGGTCTACTGACCGTTTATGTGGCGCTCACTTCGTTTCGATCCCGCGCCCGAGGCGTTTCAGGCGTCGCAGCGCTCGCCGGGCTGACTTCCGTTGGTTGGATGACCATCGTGAACCTCGTCATCGGATCCGACTTCAAGTGGCTCCTGCTCGCCTTTGCCGCCTTGTGGAGTTTTGCCCTAGTGCTCTATTGGTTCGAGAAGCGTCAAGACTTGTGAAGCAGCACCCGAAAAGAAAGGCCTTATGATGCACGAAAAACACCAAGGATCCGCAGTCAACTCCGTACCCTCAAGCCGGGTGCTGGAGGTCGCGCTCAAGAATTGCTACTGCGGCAGTGAGTACACGGATCTCGAGAAAGACCTGAAGGAGCGTCCAGGGATCCTGGCCGTGGATCTCGACCGCACCCGGAGCCTGATCCGTCTCGAATACGACCCGAACACCGTGGACGGAGACAGCATCCAGGCCGAGTTGGAGCATGGCGGTTACCGCTGCGAGTGCCGCGACCGCCCCGCAGACCATGAGAAAGCCGCAGACCACACCAGTATGGACCATGCTGCGACGGACGAGCACGCGGGTCACGGTGCGGCGATGGTCCGGGACATGCTGCGTAGGGCCGTCGTCTCAGCGTTGCTCACCATACCCATCGTACTCTACTCCCCTATCGGCGAAAGTCTGGGCTTCATGGCGGAGCCTCCCTTCGGGCTCTCGATGGAGCTGTTCGGCCTGGTTCTGACCACGCCCGTGGTCTCCTGGGGTGGATGGATCTTCACATCGAGCGCCTGGCGCGCCCTGAAGCGTGGCGAGGCGAACATGATGACCCTGATAGCTTTGGGCATCCTGGTCAGCTACGCCTACTCGGTGGGCGCTACCTTCGCTTTCGAGGGCGAGGTCTTCTACGAAGCCGCCGCCATGCTCACTACCTTCTCACTGGTCGGACACTGGATGGAGATGCGTAGCCGCTTCGCCACGGGCCGCGCCGTCGAGGCGCTGCTGAAGCTCGCCCCGGACACCGCACGGGTCAGGCGCGACGGTCAGGAGATGGAGATGTCTCTGGATCAGGTCGTGGTCGGTGACGAGGTCGTGGTGCGCCCCGGCGACCGGGTGCCGGTGGACGGCGTCGTGATCTCGGGCTCCAGCTACGTGGACGAGTCCATGATCACCGGCGAGCCCGTCCCGGTAGCGAAGAACACCGGAGACAAAGTAACCGGCGGCACCGTGAACCAGACCGGCGCCTTCGATTTCCGGGCGACCGCCATCGGAGCGGACACCGCCCTCTCCAGGATCGTGCAGCTAGTTCAGGACGCCCAGGCATCTAAAGCCCCCGCGCAACGTCTCGCCGACATCGCCGGTAAATATCTGGTGTTCGTGGCTTTGAGCGCTGGTCTAATCGCCTTTCTAGTTTGGTTCTTCCTGGGCTCGGAGGGACTTCTTTTCGCCGTTACGGCGGCGGTCTCGACTGTCGTGATCGCCTGCCCGGACGCCCTGGCTCTCGCCACGCCAACCGCCATCACCGTCGGCGTCGGTAAGAGTGCCAGGGAGGGCGTGCTGTTCAAGAACGCCGCCGAGCTGGAGGCGACCGCCGGCGTGGACACCGTCGTCTTCGACAAGACCGGCACACTCACCCAGGGCCGTCCCGCTCTCACGGACGTGATCCCCACCAGCGGGATGCCCGAGGATGACCTGTTGCGCCTCGCAGCCTCGGCCAATTCGAACAGCGAACACCCGATGGCGCGAGCCATCGTCGAGGGAGCGGCGACGCGCGGGCTTACGCTGGACTCCTCTAACGATTTCCAGGCCATCCCCGGCCACGGTATCCAGGCGACCGTGGGCGGCAAGCGCGTTCTGATCGGAAACAAAGCCCTGATGGACCGCGAGCACATCTCGACCAACGGACTCGAAGCTCGCGCCGAAACACTCGCCGGAGACGCCAAGACCCCCATGTACGTCGCCGTGGACGGTGAAGCTGCCGGTCTGGTGGCCGTTGCCGATACTATCCGCGAGAGCGCCCGGCGGGCGGTGACCGCGCTCCATAAACTCGGAGTAGAGACGGTCATGCTCAGCGGCGACAACCGCCACACCGCCGAAGCGGTGGCCCGCCAGATCGGCATGGACACCGTCTTGGCCGAGGTCCTTCCCGGCGACAAGGCGTCGGAGGTCAAAAAGCTGCAAGACTCCGAAAAACAAGTCGCAATGGTCGGCGACGGAGTCAACGACGCGCCCGCTCTCGCTCAGGCGAACGTTGGCATAGCCATCGGCGCGGGCACCGACGTAGCGGTCGAGACCGCCGGGGTCGTGCTCATGAAGGACGACCCGGCGGCCGTCGCCGTCGCTGTTGCCATGGCCCGCAAAGTTCGCGGCAAGATCAAACAGAATCTCTTCTGGGCCGCCATCTACAACGTCATCGCCATCCCCATCGCGGCGGGAGCACTCTACCCCAGCCTCGGCATCCTGCTCCAACCCGAGTGGGCCGCCCTGGCGATGAGCGCCTCCACCGTCACCGTCACGCTCAACGCACTCGCACTGAACCGGGAGAAGCTTGCGACCTCTTGAGATCACAAGACGAAAGGCTCGCCCTGAGCTTTGACATATACCCCCTAGGGGTATACTATGTGCCGGTCTGCAAGTTCAGGAAGGAGTGTTATGAGCAGCAACAGTTCTTCGCTCAACCGGGTGGCGTTCAGCGCGACGGTACACTGTCTGACAGGCTGTGCGATCGGTGAGGTGTTGGGGCTGGTGATCGGCACGGCGCTCGGGTGGAGCAACTTCGCCACCATCGTGCTGGCGGTGGTGCTCGCGTTCTTCTTCGGGTACTCGCTGACGATGGTGCCCCTGTTGCGCTCCGGCATCGCGCTGGCGGCGGCGTTGCCGCTGGCTTTCGCTGCGGACACGCTCTCGATCACGGTCATGGAGATCGTGGACAATTTGGTGATGGTCGTCGTTCCCGGCGCGATGGAGGCGGGGCCGTTGAGCCTCCTGTTCTGGGGAGCCCTGGCGTTCGCGCTGGCGTTCGCGCTGGCGGTCGCCTTCGTGGCGGCGTTCCCGGTGAACCGCTACCTCATCGCCCGCGGCAAAGGACACGCCGTGGTCCACGAGCACCACGGACACTGAGGTCGCCTCAAGAGCGTAGAAGAGGCAAGCCGGGAAACCCGGCTTGCCCTGGAGTTTGGCATTATTAAGCAGCAGCCGAGGAGCGGAACCGCGATGAAGATACCGAGAAGCTGTCCGGATCTGGCTAGCTCAACTATCCTCGCAAGGAGCCGCTAACCGCATTGCCATCACGGCTAGAAGCTCCTTGTTTTCAGCCCACCCGTCCGTGGTCGGGGTAAAGATGGACCGAAATTCCTCCGCTCCCCACAGCTCTGCTCTGTAGCCTCGCCACAATGTCCCGAGCGACAACCTCCTCCCAGAACGGTTCCACCATCTATCCGGCGGGCGGATCGGACCTCTGCCGAGTCCCCACGCGCGGTAACCAGCCAGGATCAACGCGCCGTAAGCCCACGCCTGCCACCTCACACCGCCAGGATCGCTCCCGCCGGGCGTCCTCAGCCTCGCATTGATTGCGCTCCTATGCCGTCGCCACCTCAGCAAGGTCAGGACATGGTTCGCTCGGTCGAGGCAGAGCAGGAGTCGCCGCATCTACGGCTGCGACTCCGTACGCCGCTCGTGCTGCTTGCGTCGCCCGTACCGGGTCATGCCCCGCGGCTTGTACACCGACAGAATCATGGGCACGAGCAACACCAGCAGGCCGCCACCGGCGTGGACCACGAGTGAGATCCTCGCCTCGCGGAGATCGGCACTGGACAATGTCGTCTCTGCCGCTACGCCTGCTATGTAGCTAATTGGCTCCATCTGCAGCAGCAAGACGATGGTGGCAACGACGGTTATCAGGAGTTTGAACAGGACCCAATAGTTCTGGAACAAGCCCCACGGAGTGCCCAGTGACATGACAAGCCCGGTCAGCAGCGAAGCGAGGGCCAACGGGACGATGACGAACCAGGCGATCAACTCCATCGCGAGATAGGCGGCACGCACCATCTGAGCATCCTGGCTAGTCAGACCGGAGACGGCGAGAACTAGGAAGGCGGCGACCGCGCCAAGCCAGCCGACCGAGGAAGTGACATGCGCGGTGAGCGCGAACTTGCGGAGAGAGGGTGTCATGGTCATCAGCGGCCACCCTCGAGCGGTGCGCGGACTTCCGTGACGCTGGAGAATGTGACGCTTGAGGGCGGTGTTTGGCCACCAGCCTTACCGGACGGTGTGTGGCGACCAGGGCCGTGGCCACCACCGACGCCGGTGAATTGGATGACGACAAACAGCAGGACCAGGACGATAGCGATGATCCCAAACACCTTCACCCAGCGTGGCGTGCCGGTGGCCAATCCACGGTCGGGTTTCACGCTGGTGTCGTCGCCGGTGTCGGGGTAACAGGGCGGATCAGCCATGTGCGTGTCCTCCTCTGTCGTGCGTGATTGTCAAAGATTTCATGACGGCACCAGTTTAACGAGACAATGTGTCGATGTCAAATCATAATGTCTTGGTATCGCCGTCATGTATAGTGGGGTGGTGCCGAAGCTGTGGAACGAGACAATCGAGGCGCACCGCCGCGCGGTGCGCGACGCGACGCTAGACACTGCTGCGGCGCTGTTGGCCGAGCACGGGCTGGCGTCGGTGACGATGTCGCGGATCGCCAAGAAGACCGGCATCGGACGCGCGACGCTGTACAAGTACTTCTCGGGCGTCGAAGCGATCCTGCTCGCTTGGCACGAACGTCAGATCACCGGCCACCTCGAATATCTCGCCGAAATCCGGGACCGGGCTGGCGGCGCTGGCGAGCGACTCGAAGCCGTGCTGGAGGCTTACGCGCTCATTTCTTACAAGCACCATGGCACCGAACTCGCGGCACTCGTGCATCGAGGTGATCACATCGCCCGAGCGCAGAAGCAACTCAACGACTTCATCCGAGACCTGCTGACCGAGGGCGCGGAGACCGGCGCTCTCCGGGATGATGTCGCGCCTGACGAGCTTGCGAGCTACTGCCTCCACGCCCTCACAGCAGCCAGCAGCCTGCCGTCCGAGGCTGCGGTTCGCCGGCTCGTCACGGTCACTCTGACTGGGTTGCACCCCCGCGCCGACTAACACGGAAGTGTTACTTCGGAGCACCAGTTTCCCCACCTGGGCTAAAACGCCAAAGTCCAGGGCACGCCGGGTTTCCCGGCGTGCCTTCGTATGTATGGTTGTTGCAGGTGGTGCCGGGTTACCGGCTCGTGGTCTGGCTCCCGGAGCCGCCCAACTCGCCGCGCTCGACGATCCCGGCGAAGTTCTGGAGATCCTCCTTCATGCTCTTCTCAGGGTCGGAGAGTACTTTCGCCACGGCCTCGCCCACCTTGCCGCCGGGCGGGTCGGCGTAGTTCATCGTCACCTCGACGCGGGTCCGACCGGGAGACACCTCATTGAGGCGCACCTCGCCGCTGGTCATGATCTCGCCGTCCACCGTATTCCACCCGATGCCGCGGGACGGGTCCATCTCGGTGGTCTTCGCGTCGAACTCCACGCTCTTGCCCAGAGGACCTTTCACCCGCCAGTGGCTTGTATCCTGGCCCGTCATGCGGACTTCCTCTATGTTGCTCATAAAATTGGGGAAGTTCTCGAAGTTCGACCAGTAGGTGAAGACGTCCTGGAGCGGAGCCTGTACCTCCACGCTCTCGTGTACTCGTTGTGCCAAAATTTCTCCTCGTCTGACTTTCGCTGCTATTGCCATCCTTGAGACTATCAGCTACGAGACGAGTTCCAGTGAATGTGCGTACTGGGAGTGGGAAAGTTCCGGTCCCCGGCCTAGTCCGGGCAGTCGCCGAACGTACCTCCAGATACGCTCCGGACCTCGGAGTCCACGCACGCAGACTGTCCGGCCAGCAGGGTGTTGGTCCGGATCCCGCCGTTGCTCCAGTACTGCGGATCGGGACCGATATCCCCCTGGACATCACCGCCGCCCCGCTCGAACGCGATAGCCTCGCCGCTGCGACCGACCCCTCCAATGGTGTTCCCGGTCACCCGGATTCCGGTGGCGCCGTCCACGCCGCACTCCGAGCCGCAGTTGCTCACGACCGAGATCCCGGAGGGGCCGTGCCCGCCCGTGGATACCTAGTTGCCTTCGACGAGCAACCTCTTGAGGCTGGGACTTGCGCAAGAACCATTGGAACATGAATTCGTCGAGCCCTCGATGCAATACATTAAAATGCGCGAAGCGTTGCGTAGCAAGACGATGCTACCGTGCCTTGAAGGGGAGGAGGTTCCCTGAACCGCGTAACCAGAGAGCGGCGGCGCGAGGACTCTCTGGCGGCTTACCCGCTGTTTTGCGAGAGCCGCGGAATCCATAATGGATAACCTCCCGCCCTACAAGGACATCCACGAGTCGTCGCTGGGAGAGGACGGAGACCGGGACCATGCGCGCGGCGCCGTGCGCAAGCAGCTCGCCCGAGACGTGGAGGCACTCTCCGGGGCTGGCATCGGGATCGAGGTCACAGGCGAGACGGACGGTCGTCGCTACCGGCTTCCCGCGAGCGGTTTCTCGCCGGTGGAGCTCGACCTGAGGGTGGAGGAGAGGTCTGTCCTCGTCGGGGCGCTCCGGACCTTCTGGAGGGACTTCCCATACTCGGGTGCCCTTCGACTGGCCGTTGCGAACCAAGAGAAGCGGATTATCGAGCGGGGCTGCGGTGAGTCCGAGTGGGCTCCGGCTTGAAGGCCCGGAGACGCCAGTGAACCTCAACGCGGATCAACTGCGGGCCGTCGAGCATCCCGGCGGTCCACTGCTCGTCCTCGCCGGTCCCGGCACGGGCAAGACCGGGGTGTTGGTGGCAAGGATCGCGCATCTCGTGGCGAACCGGGGCGTCAGGCCAGATCGCATCCTCGCCCTGACCTTCTCGCGCCGCGCGGCCGACGAGATGAGCGAGCGGGTCAAGAGCCGCGTCCCCGAGGCAGCTTTCGTGGAGACCAGGACCTTCCACTCCTTCGCCCTCTCCATCGTCCGCCGCTACGCGAGCGCGCTGGGCCTCCGCATGGCGCCAGAGATCATGGCGACGGGGGAGCAATGGGCGCTGGTCTCGGAGCTGCTCGCCAACGAGAGCTCCGAGGCGTGGGGCCTCGCGCCCGGCACCCTCGCCCGCCCGGCCACCGTACGCGAGGTCTACGACCTCCTCCTGCGCTGCCAGGAGCATCTCCTCACCCCCGAAAAGATGAGATCCCTGGGCGAGAGCACGGGCCTACCGTATCTTGTCCATACTGCGGGCCTCCTCGAAAGGTACCGCTTGCGGCTCGGGGAGCTTTCGGAGGT
>JACDGB010000382.1 GCA_013815485.1 Rubrobacter sp. | reverse complement strand
CGATCGGTTTTTGGGTCACGTCGGCGGGGCCGTCCATCTCGTTGGGCAGGATCATGCCGTGCCAGTGGACGCTCGTGGCTTCGGGAAGGTTGTTTTTGACGTTGATGCGTACCCGGTCCCCCTCCGTCACGCGGATGCGCGGCCCCGGAACCTGCCGGTTGAAGGCGTATGCCTCGACCTGCTCGTCCGGCAGGATGTTCCACTCGATCACGGAGACATCGAGGTCGAAGATTTTCACGCCGTCCTCGAGCCTCGGCTCCAGGGTTTGGTCGCCGCGGGCGTCGGTGGGGGCGGTGTGGGAGACTTCGCCCGGGTCCACCGCGGACATCTCCACCATAGCCTCGCCCGGAGTGTCGCGGGTCATGGTCATTCCGGGGGGCATGATCGCGCCCCCCACGTCCTCGGCGCTCAAGGAAAGGTTGACGAACTGGGCCGGGATCGCCACGCCGAGGGCGAGCGCCAGCACGGTCAGTATCGTGACCACCGCGAGCTGGGGCCGCGTGACGCCCGGCGTCATCTCGTGATGGTTCATACCCGCATGTCCTGCGACTCCATGCTCGCGCGTCGCCTCTGTGCGATGTTCCTTCATTTCTCCTCACGCTCCTTTCTGTCCGTCGGCGAAGCTCGTGCCGTGGTTCGCAAGGACACCGCTCATCGCGGCGTGCGGCACGGGTACTTCGCCGTTGGGGGATGGTTCGGCGGTTTGTTCCTCGTCGGTGGGGACGTGCATAAGGCCGTGTTTGAGGTTTTTGGAGACCATCCAGACGTTTACCGGGTAGGCGACGAAGAAGCCCACGATCACGCCGAGGGACATGACCGCCCAGAAGAGGGGTTCGGTCGGTTCCATCGCGCGCATGTCGCGGCCCATCATCAGGAAGATCATCACCGGGAACATCCCGGTGGCCATCATGTTCATCGAGAGCCACTCGGGCATGAAGGAGTTTTTGACCGCCCCGAGGTACGAGCCGCCTGCCATGTCCTTCATGAACAGCGACTGGAAGATGAAGAGCCCGAAGGCGAAGCCCGCAGCGTACTCCACGGCCAGGTCTACCCACATCGGCAGGCCGAGGGCCGCCGTTATGACTGCGGCGGTGATGATGCCGGTTGCGTCGCCCGCGATGCAGTGGACTGTGGAGCCGATGCCCTGTTTCCAGAGAGGTTTGATGAACTCCTCGTGTTCGCCGGGGGCTGGCTCCTTGTCGGTGAGTACGTAGAGGGCGAGGGCGATGGGACCCATATAGAGGGTGATGAGGATCCAACCCCACTTCATCACCGTCGCCTCGGGGTTCTTGTTCACGAAGCTGTCCCAGATTACGTAGGCGGTCGAGAGGCCGGCAAGAACGAACCACGAGACCGCGACCACGTTGATGAAGCTGACTTCGACGCCGAATATCTCGATCAAACCGCCCATCGCGCCGACCTCCTCTTCGCAAAGACTTCGATCACCATGCCGATCCTCCTCTCTTCGTCGCCCGCCCCGATGCGGGATACCGTGAAGATTAGAGAATGCCCGGCGCCGCTCTTAGGGTCGATCTTCGCCGGAAATAGGACGATTTTCGCTTTCTGAATTCGAGAGCGGGCGTACTCGCGCGAACGCGGGTGTGATGCGATACTGGCGGCGGAGTCTCCCGTACAAAGGCTGGGATCCACACCGGACACGAAAGCGACGATCCCGCATGAGCAGAGGCGCGACGCGCAGGCACCCGATATTCGAACTCGAGCCGACGGCTCCCGACGCGCCGCGCGTCTGCATCGAGTGGCTCGACCGGAACCATGCGATGGCGCACTCGGGGCCGCACGGCCATCAGTTTCTCGCGCTCATATACTTCGAGCGGAGCGGCGGGCGGCAGGCGATCGGCGACCGGGACCGGGAGGTCTTCGCGGGGGATCTCTATCTCGTGGCGCCGGGGGAACTCCACGACGTGAGCGGGATCGGCGAGGCCGAAGGCTGGATCGTGGAGTTTTCGGCGGACGTGATCGAACCCTCGGGCGACACCACCGCCTTCCTGTCATGGCACGCCAACCCGCTCCTCTATCCCTTCGTGCGACCCTCCGGCGGAGAGGTCATCCGCTTCGAGGTTCCGGCGGAGGATCGCCCGCAGTGGTCGAGGCGCCTGCGGGCGATGGACTCGGAGTTGCGCGGCAAGGCGCCCGGATACCGGGAGGCGGTGCTGGCGTACCTCACGCTGATTCTGGTCGGCGTCGCCCGCCTCGGACGGGACGTGGTGGGACATCTGCGTATTCGGCGGCAGCCCGTGCTTGCGGAGGTCTTCCAGTTCATCGAGGACCATTACGCGGAACCCATCTCCCTCAAAAACGTGGCCCGCGATGCGAACCTCTCCTCCGGCTACCTCACCACGCTCGTCAGGCGCCGGACGGGACGCACCGTGCTTGAGTGGATCTCCGAGCGCCGCATGGCCGAGGCTCGCCGCCTCCTCGTGGAGACCGACGAGAGCGTCGAGAGGATCGGGGCGCGTATCGGCTACGACGACGCCACATACTTCGTCCGCCGCTTCCGGAGCTACCACAAAGCGACGCCCGCCTCCTGGCGCGGCGCCAACCGCTGATTCGGAATCTGGGTGAATGACGCCATCGCTCAAGGTCGCTTCGGGAGTAGGAAGTCGGGGAAAACGAAGAATCGAGACGCTCACCGCTTATAACTCTCCGGTCGAATCCACCAGGAGTTCGTAAGGAGAGAAGGCAAGAGTATCGAAGAAGAGAAAGTCGAGAAACACCCCGACTCCCTATCTCCCGACTCCCAGCCTTTTCGACTCTCGAAGGATTTCAGGAAGATCATTCTTCCTGAACTCCGCTGTGAGAAACTGTCTGAAAAGCCTCATGAGCGGGCCAACCGCCTCACCATCAGGCGCGTCATCGCTACGTACATGAACGCCTCCGCGGTCTCCGGGACTCTCTCGTAATCCTTGCTCAACCT